>DNJI01000062.1 GCA_003489145.1 Gammaproteobacteria bacterium
TTGAAATTTAATTTTTGGACCAAATTTCATTAATACAATCTCAACTAAAAAAGCAAAACTCGCACTTAAAGTGGCAAGCTGTTGGTAGTTATTTTTTTCAAAACCTTTAACACCTTTGGGTATCTTAGCAAGACGACCACCACTGATTGCAAAAACAAAACTTTTGATTTTTACGCCAATAATATGCGCAAGATGATGACCTAATAAACGATTAAACAAGACCGTATCTTTTTTCTCTAGACTCTCCAGCTCCTCTTTTAAAAAAGGATGGCAACGCATCAACCCCTGACCAAAGATAATCATGGATCGAGTCAGTATATTAGCCCCTTCAACGGTAATAGCAATGGGAACCACTTGGTAAATATCAGACAAATAATTACGCTGCCCTAACATAACTGTTTTACCGCCATGAATATCCATAGCGTGATTAATATTGGTTCTTAATAATTCGGTATGGTGGTATTTTAAAATCGCAGAACTTACAGATGGGTTAAGCCCCTGATCGAGCAAGTTCAAATGAAAATTGCTCATGGCTTTCATGGTTAGGGTGTCTGCGGCCATAGGTACTAGTTTTTCTGCCACACCCTGAAAACGATACAATGATTGTTTAAATTGCTTTCTAATCAAAGCATATTCAAGTGAGGTTTTAAGACTGAGCTCGACACCTGCCAAAGACAAGGATGGGAGTGACACTCCCCGACCCAAGGAGAGCGATTCCATTAACATCGACCAGCCTTTAGCAATCATAGCTTGACCACCAATAACAGCAGACATTGGAATGAACACATCTTTTCCTTGGTGTGGACCATTACTAAAATTAGAACCAATAGGGTGGTGGTGTCGACCGATACTCACACCATTTAGAGTGCTATCAACCAATGCACAAGTAATGCCTAAATCTGACTGATTGCCGATTAAACCATCAGGATCATAGGTTTTAAAGGCAAGGCCAATGAGTGTCGCCATTGGTGCAAGGGTGGTGTATCGTTTATCCCAATTTAGGCGAATACCTAAGGTATTTTTACCATTGTATTCCTGCTGGCAAATCACCCCAGAATCAACCATAGCACCAGCATCTGAACCAGCATCAGTTGAAGTGAGAGCAAAACAAGGAATATGCTCACCCGTTGCTAATTTTGGTAATAAATCTTGTTTTTGTTCATCCGTACCATAATGCAAAATTAATTCAGCTGGACCCAAAGAATTTGGCACCATAACTGTGACAGCCAATGAAGTATTGCAACTTGATAATTGAGTTAAAATTTTTGCATGTGCTTGTGCGGAAAAATCTAAACCACCATATTTTTTAGGAATATTAAGTGACCAAAATCCTGCTGATTTTATTTGTTCTAGTGTCTTGTCTGTTAAGCCAAACTGATTAAAAGTATCACAAAGTTGGGGTACTTTTTTATTAATAAAATCTTGCTCTATAGCACTTAAAGGCTTAGTTTCAACGCTTAATAATTCATTCCAATAAAGCTGATTAGTAAACAGTTGTTTTTCCCAGTGAGTGTCACCGCACTCCATGGCTACTTTCTCAGTATCACTAATAGAAAGTTTTGCCGTATTTACAAAATTAGAAACAATAGGTCTAATCAATAACAATCTAAAAAATGGAACAAACAAAATTAGATTAATCAATAGTAGAATAGATCCTACTATCCAAATAATGATCTGACTTAACTCTAGGCCAATAATTAAATAAAGTGTTGCTACTGAGAAAACAATAACAAAAAGAGGCAGAGACCGATCAACTCTAGCAAATAAAGCAGTTATACCGATAACCAGTGCTACATAATAAATGATAAGCATGGTTTTATCTTAACCTTATTTAATAAAAATAGGGTAGTTTTTTATATAGGAGAGGCGATTAATTGAGACTCATTTAGACCATTTTCGAGCAATAATTCGCCCAAATAAATCAACACTTCAGCTGGTGCTGAAATATACAAATCAGATTGATTAATGATGTTTAAATCCAGGGCGCTAAAAATCTGTTTTGCCACTTTTTGGCAATCATTTTTACTTGAACGATCAAACTCACAAGCAATAGGCGCATAAGTGTAATCGTCCATAATTACTTGCCAAGATTTGGCATGATTTTCTAAGTAGGGGGCCTTCTCATCGGCAGGGTAGGCCCAATAAAAAAACACTGGGTTAGACATTTCTAATGAAAAAGCGTGCTCTACTAAGCTTCTAACCGGTGCGAAACCACTATCCCAAGCAATAAATGCCATTGGTCGTGTTGAAGCTTCTTTAAGTACGAATATACCTTTAGGGCCTTCCAAATCAATAACAGACTTAGACTTAATTTTCTTAGTGAAAAGGGCAGTGGCAAAAGCATCTTCAGGCATGTTCCTAATATGAAACTCCAACTCCATGCCGTGACACGGGCAAGAAGCCAATGGATAGCGAGAGGTGTTACCTTTGAAAGACAACTCAACATCTTGCCCTGCCATAAATTGCAATGTTTTAGAGCGTGGTGTTCTTAGGGTGATAATGGCCAAATTATCATTAACAAAGCTAATTTTCTTTACTTTGGTTTCAATGTTTTGAATGGCGATTGATTTAACATCACCAATAAGCTCTAACTCTAATGTAGCGTCTGAAGCAGGTGCATTACAACACATTAAAAATTCACCCTGGTTTTTCTGCTCCTTAGTCAAGGCAAAATCATGGTGTTGTATTTGTTTAACATCGCCATCAATGAGCTTGGCGACACAGGCACCACAAGTGCCATTACTACACTCGTAGCGCATTGCTAAACCGTGGCGAAGCCCACCTTCGAGAATTGAATCATTTTCTGAGCATTCAAAATTCCGCTTATTTTTCTTAAGTTGAATATTAAAGATCTGATTGGGCATATTTGCCATTATAAAGAGTAAGGCATACAATGATAACTAAACAATAGAAGATAAGCTATCAACATATGAACAAACTTAAAAGCAATATTAAAGCATTAATACTATTAGTATGGGTGCTACTTATAAGTAGCACTGTAATTGCGGATTACACACATCCTGGTGTTGATCGTCTAATTCAGGCCAACAAAGAGCCTGCTGGTGTGGTATTTGAGTTGATTGAACGTGATAAGAAAACGTGGGAATGGGCAGCACCCATGATTAAAGACTTGAAAGCACAGCTGAAAGAAAAATACCCCAATCTAGACATTGCAATTGTTTCACATGGCAGAGAACAATTTCAACTCATGAGCAGGCGAGTAAAAGAGCAACCTGAAGCCATTTCACTACTAAGGGATATTGTTAAAGACGGAACTAATTTACATGTTTGTGGCGTGTATTCTGGCTGGAGAGACGTAAAACCAGAAGAATACATCGATATTGTTGATGTTGCGGCAAGTGGTCCGGCAAAGATTAATGACTACATTAATTTAGGCTATCAACCCATTCAATTGTATAAAAAACAAGCTGAATAAAGTAGGGGGCGGTTTTTTACTTCTAATTCTGACTTCTAAAACTATTATTTAACATAATATAAATTATGCGAAGTTATTAGAGTTGTTTGGCAATAATGCTTGAGAGTGCTTGTATGTGGTCATCACGGTCATTTAACGCAGGAATATAGCTAAACTGAGCGCCACCCGATTCCATAAAATAACCTCTATTCTCTTCATCAATCTCTTCTAAGGTTTCTAAACAATCAACAGAAAAACCAGGGCAAATCACTTGTACGTGTTGAGTGCCATCTTTTGCCAAAGATTCTAGGCTGCTTTTGGTTTGTGGCTTAAGCCATTCCTCACGGCCGAAGATTGACTGAAAACACAGCTGGTACTCATCTGCCTGTAAATTAAGCGCTTTAGCGAGTAATTGAGTCGTATTAACGCAATGATCGTAATAAACATCACCATTATCAACAAAACGCTGCGGTATACCATGAAATGAGATCATTAGCTTGTCTGGCTTGCCGTGCTGTGCTTGATGCTCAGTCACCGAATTAACCAAAGATTGAATATAACCCTTATCTTGGTAATAATCATCAATAAACACCAGTTCTGGCGCATTATCCCAAGTATCAAGGGTTTTATTGATTTCATCAAGAGTCGAAAGGGTTGTGGTGTTTGAATACTGGGGGTACATCGGCAGCGCAATAATCTTATCACAACCCTTGTCTTTTAAACTTTGTAATGCCAAAGGGATGGATGGATTGCCATAACGCATACCCACTTCAAATGCCAAATGATCATGCTGACCGAGCAGTGTATTTTTAATGCCTTCAAGTTGTAAATTACTGATGTTTAATAGTGGCGATCCTTTGCCAAACTTATCCCAAATTTTGGCATAATTTTGGGCAGATTTTGCGGGTCTAATATTAAGAATAACCACATTTAATGCTAACCACCAAATGAGTTTATTAGG
>DNJI01000127.1:0-2307 GCA_003489145.1 Gammaproteobacteria bacterium
GCTTTAACTAAAGAGGTTTTTCCACAACCAGAAGGAGCGGCAATAATAAATAGATTGGCCATGATTTAATTACTAGGGGTGTAGCCTTGAATATCGTCCGCGCCTTGCTCAGAAAAGAAGAATTTTTCCATTTGTTCTTTAAGGTAGCTTTGTGCTTTTTCATCCAGCATATTAAGATTGTTCTCATTAATCAGCATGGTTTGATGATCTAGCCACAGTTGCCAGCCTTGTTTAGAGACGACAGCTAAAATTCTCTTGCCTAGTTCACCAGGGTATGGAGCTCTATCTAGGGCTTCGAGTTCTTGGTTTAATTTCACACATTGTACGGTATTCATAGTTGTTTCATCCTGATGCCTAATAAGCGCAGACAAGCAAAGTATAAAGCTGCCGAAGCAATAATCGTAATTGCAACAGAAGTGATGCGTTGCCAAACGCTATTTTCTAAGTAAAAACTAATGTCATTAGAAAAATTTAAAATAAAGACGACCATTATAAAGCTTGCCAATAACACTTTTAAAAATAGTTTGATTAAATCATTAGAAAATTGATAAATAGACTGCTTTTTTAAATAGTAGTAAAGTAAAGACGCATTAATCACAGCAGAAATTGAGGTGGCAACAGCCAAACCTACATGGGCAAAATAATAAGCAAAAATTATATTTAAGAATACATTGGACACCATGGCAATCACGCCGACTTTGACTGGCGTTCTAGTATCGCCACGAGAGAGAAATACAGGGGCTAAAATTTTGACCACGATAAAGGCTAACAGCCCTGAACCATAAGCAATCAAACTGAGTGCTGACATGTGTGCTGCAAACGCATCAAACTTATCGTATTGAAACAAAGTGATAATCAATGGCTCGGCTAAAAGCACCAGCCCAGCACAAGCAGGGGCGCCGAGTAATAAGCCAATTTTTAGGGCGTAATTAATCGTACGAGTGAATTTTTTTTCATCTTTATTAGAAAAATGTTTACTAAGTTTGGCCAGTGCTACAGTGGCAAGGGCAATACCAATCAGCGCCAAAGGTAGTTCTAATAAGCGGTCAGAGTAATACAGCCAAGAAACACTACCACTCACTAAGACGGTGGCAATCATGGTGTCAATCAGTAGATTAATTTGTGATACTGAAACGCCAAAAAGAGCAGGCAACATACGCTTTTTTAAGGTTTTAACGCTGGGGTGATCACCACGCGCTAAGCGCGGTAATTTTTTAATTTTAATTAAGAACGGAATTTGAAATAAGAGCTGCACGATACCACCAATCAACACACCCCAAGCCAAAGCCATAATCGGTGTCTCTAGGTGTTGAGATAGATATACCGCACTTAAAATCATAGAAACATTAAGCAAGACCGGGGTGAAGGCCGGCACAGCGAATTTATCATAAGTATTGAGAATACTGCCTGCAAAAGCCGTTAATGAAATTAACAATAAATAGGGGAAGGTGATTCTAAGCATGTTGGATGCTAAGTCAAACTTTGTAGAGTCAGCATCAAAATAAAAACCCCAGGCAAACATAAATATAACCAAAGGCGCTATCACTACCGTAATTACAGTGATAATAATTAAAACCGTTAGAAATTTGGTGCCAATATGATTAATGACGTTTTGAACTTCTGCCTCGTCATGGTTGGCTCTAACTTCAGCTAGAATGGGTACAAAAGCTTGCGAAAAAGCACCTTCGCCGAAAAGACGTCTGAGGAAATTAGGGATTCTAAAGGCAACTAAAAAAGCATCGGTGAACCCGTTAGCGCCAAAATATCGGGCAATAAAATAATCACGAACAAGGCCTAATATACGAGACAAAAAAGTCATTGCAGTGACAATACTGCTTGACTTTAAAAAAGACTTATCCATAAAATATCAAATAGATATTATTCCTCAAGCGGACCACGCATGATGCCGACTTTTGAGCTTCGAATACATTTTACAAATTGCATCACTTCGGGACTATCAGCTTCAGATTTTTCTAAATCACTTAAGGCGTGATCTAATAGTCGACCTTGAGATTCGCGATATACCACTTTAAAGGCACGCTTGATTGAAGCGACTGCACTTGATGAGAAGCCACGACGCTTCATGCCTTCGGCATTAATACTTCTGACACGTGTTTGTGTGCCAGAGGCCACCATGTAAGCCGGAATATCTTTGTTTACCTGGCAACCCATACCAATATAGGTATGCATACCAATCATGCAGAATTGTTTTACCAAAGTAAAGCCACCCAAGATTGCCCAATCGTGGACCCTGACATGACCTGCCAATGAAGCATTGTTAGACATAATGGTATGGTTGCCAACTTC
>DNJI01000127.1:2727-4801 GCA_003489145.1 Gammaproteobacteria bacterium
GTGCCACGGTTAATGGTGCAAAATTCACGAATCAAATTATCATCACCAATCACTAAGTTGGATTCTTGACCTTCTTCATAAGTAATGTCTTGTGGGTCGCCGCCAATTGCAGCAAAAGAGTAGATGTGATTGTTTTTACCAATTTTGGTAGGGCCTTGTATGACCGCATGAGATTCTACGATGGTGCCCGAGCCAATCTCTACATTAGCGCCAATAATAGCGTAAGCGCATATTTCAGCATTTTTATGAATTTTTGCACTGGGGTCGACAATTGCGCTAGCATCTACGGCCATGATATTCTCCTCAAGAATTTTTTAGATTAAATTAATCTGCTGCTTTTTGTGTACACATAAGCTCAGCTGTGGTCACTGTTTGACCTTCGACTGAAGCTCTACATTTAAATTTCCAAATACCGCGTTTAACCACCATTACCTCGACCTCTAAACGTATTTGGTCACCTGGCTCAACCACGCGTTTAAAACGCACCTTGTCAATACCAACGAGCATATAAATTTGCCCATCAATTGGTTTGCCTACTTCAGATTTAAATGCCAAAATACCGGTAGCTTGCGCCAATGCCTCCACAATCATCACACCTGGCATAATTGGTTGTTCGGGAAAATGCCCGGTAAATTGTGGCTCGTTGAAAGTTACATTTTTAATCGCCACTAAGGACTTGCCAACTTCTAACTCTAAGACTCGGTCAATGAGTAAAAAAGGATAGCGGTGTGGTAAATAATTCTTAACATCTTGAATGTTCATTTCCATAATGATTAATCCTTTAAATTTTTGAGTTTAATGTTTAAGTATTTAACAATTTTATCAAGTTTTACCAACCATAAGCCAATATTCTGCCATTGTTTGTGCGGCATTAATGGCATGATACCAGTATAAATACCAGGCTTTTTAATGTGCTTATCAACTACGCTTCCACCATTTACAATAACATCGTCACAAATATTAAGGTGACCAATAATACCTACCATACCACCAATCATGCAGCGCTTACCAAGCACTGTGCTACCTGCAATCGCAGTACTTGCAGCAATAGCTGTATTTTCTCCAACAATAACATTGTGTGCAATTTGTATTAGATTGTCAAGGCGAACACCATTGTGTATTTCAGTATCTTCTAGTGTGCCGCGATCAATTGTAGTATTGGCACCAATGGTAACATTATTACCAATAATTACATTACCCAAATGAGCAATAGCATGCCAACAACCGTCTTTATCTCTAGCATTGCCAAAACCTTCAGAGCCAATGACAACGCCTGGAGAGATAACAACATTGTTACCAATTGAACAGCTTTGTAAAATCGTAACATTAGGGTGTATGTAAGTATTATCACCAACCGTCACATTGTCTTCAATTACTGTATTTGAGCCGATGCTAGTGTTGCGGCCAATAATAACCCCTTTGCCAATTGTGCAGTTCTGTGCAATGTTTGCCTGACCAGTCTTTGCGCTAGAATGAATGCCATTAACAGGTGTTACTTCTTTTTTAAAATAATGAGTAATTTGAGCAAATGCCAAATAAACATCATCAACCACTAAGGCATTGGTAGGGCAGTCTTTTAATAGATCATGATTTAGAATAACCACACCAGCTTGTGTAGACACAAGGTCTGATTTGTATTTTTGATTGACCACATAAGTCAATTGATTGTTTTTTGCTGAAATTGCAGAAGCAACACTACCAATCCTAACGTCAGCATCGCCAATTAGTTTGGCATCAATGAATTGAGCGAGCTCTTGTAAGTTATACATTATTCGAACAACAACCTAAGTTTTTGACTAATAATAGGGGTGATGTTGATTTTTTTACTGGCGTAGGCCACTTCTTGATATAGGATTAAATCAAAATTTTGATCTTTAGCAACTTGCTTAATGACTCGATTGATTAAGTCTTGAATCTTGCTTAATTCTTGTTCGTTTTTAAGCTTTAATTGTTTTTTTAGAGTTTGTGCTTGTTGTTTAAGTTGGTACTCCAAATTAGCAATTTTTTTAATTTCTGTTTTGCGTTCAACTTGCGTCAGTGTTTTACTGTTTTTATTAAAAGTATCTGCTGATAA
>DNJI01000029.1 GCA_003489145.1 Gammaproteobacteria bacterium
GACGTCATACACGATTTAAAAATCGCACGATGTACATCACCAATACTAACGATACCCACCAGTTTGCCATTGTGAGTGACTGGGATTCTTCTAAACTTTCTAAGCCACATGGTGCTTGCTGCTTTTAAGCAAGGCATATCAAGATCAATACTAGCAACACTCTTAGTCATCAGCTCACCAATCTTAACGTTCATGGTGTCTTTGTAATTATGCTCCATGTTTTCAAAATCAAAATACGTATCGCTCATGACTTCGTCTAGCTTGGGGAACATGTGTTGCAGAATGTCTTTTTCTGAGATGATGCCAACCAAGTTGTTGTCATCATCAACTACAGGTGCACCACTAATGTGGTCCATGACCATCATAATGGCAATATCTTTAACCAGTTGATCTGAGGTAACGGTTTTAACGTTGGTTGACATAATGTCTTGGACTTTCATCTATACTCCTTAAAAAAAATTAATTTAATACTATTAAAAATATCAACTTCGTAAGTAAATATTTTTAATAATATATTATGTGATTATAAATAAAAAAAGGGCGGAAACAGACATCTGTTTCCGCCCTTTTAAATTTTGCTACGCTTTATTTACTTGGTAAATTCAGGGTAAGCATGTTCACCACATTCTGTAAGATCTAGGCCAATATCTTCTTCTTCTTCAGTTACTCTAATGCCCATAACAGCCTTAAGTACTAACCATAGTGCCAATGATGTACCAAAAACCCATACAAAAATAGTTGCTGCACCAATTAGCTGTCCGCTAAACGATACACCTGAGTTTGTTAATGGCACTGCTAATAAGCCCCATAAACCAACTACACCATGTACTGATATTGCACCCACTGGATCATCAATCTTAAATGTTTTATCTAAGATAGATATTGAGAATACAACAATCACACCACCCACAGCACCGATTAGAGTTGCCTCTAATGCTGTTGGCGTGTCAGGACCTGCAGTAATTGCTACCAGACCAGCTAATGCACCATTCAGCGCCATAGACAAATCAACCTTACCCCATAGCAACTTAACCAGAATTATCGCTGCAATTACACCACCTGCTGCTGCTGCATTCGTATTTAGGAATACCATTGCCACTGCGTTAGCGCTTTCTTTACTAGCCATTGCTAATACTGAACCACCATTAAAGCCGAACCAGCCTAACCACAAGATAAATGTACCTAAAGTGGCTAATGGCAAATTCGCACCAGGAATCGCATTTGATGAACCATCTTTATTGTATTTTCCTTTACGAGCACCTAGTACTATTACACCTGCTATTGCTGCTGCAGCACCTGCCATATGTACAATACCTGAACCGGCAAAGTCAGAGAAACCTAAGTCGCCTAGTGTATATAAACCAAACACTGATGCGCCGTTCCATGTCCATGAACCTTCCATTGGATAGATAATTCCTGTAAACACGATAGCAAATATAAAGAACGAGAATATCTTCATACGTTCAGCAACTGCACCAGAAACGATTGACATCGCTGTAGCAACAAACACTACTTGGAAGAAGAAGTCAGAAGGTGCTGCGTATGTAGCATCTTTCGCAATAACCTCAATTCCCTCTAGCATGACGCCACCGCCATACATTACTTCGTAACCATAAACCATGTACATCGTACAAGAAATGGCAAACAAGCCGATATTCTTAGTTAAGATCGCAGTTGTATTCTTACTTCTAACCAGACCTGCTTCTAACATTGTGAAGCCTGCTGCCATCCACATTACCAATGCACCCATTACTAAAAAGTAAAAAGTGTCTATGGCAAATTGCATTTCTAAAATTGTATTTTCCATACATTCCTCCTTATAACGCTACCGAGCCAGTTTCACCCGTACGAATACGAACCACCTCTTCTAAGCTTGAAACAAAAATCTTACCATCGCCAATCTTGCCTTCGCCATCAGACTTAGCCGACGAACTGATTGCTGCAATCACTGCATCTACTTGATCTGCTGCAATCGCGATTTCTAATTTTACTTTAGGTAAAAAATCTACCGTGTACTCTGCGCCACGATAAAGTTCTGTATGGCCTTTTTGACGACCAAAACCTTTTACCTCTGTTGCCGTAATACCTGAAACGCCAATTTCAGAAAGGGCTTCTCTTACGTCATCAAGCTTAAAAGGCTTAATAACTGCTGTTACCATTTTCATATTCTCTCCTCATCTTAAAAAAATAAAACTAAAAATCAGTTAAATTATCATAAACTACAATCATTTTTCTGACCATTTACCAACTGATTTCACAATTGGAACCACTTAAAATATTACTAACTAACTAACTAAACTCATTAGTCATTAAAATTTATTCTGAACTATTATAACTAAAAAATTAACCATAGGAATGTTAATTCAAAGTAGTTAAAAATACATTTAAATCAACGTAATCATCGATAAATAATTTGTCTCACTCAATATTTCAACACCATATTTTTCAGCACTTTCAATTTTCTTCTGCCCAACTTTTTCACCAACGACTAAATAGTCAGTCTTAGCACTTATACTGCTTACCACTTGTATACCAATTGATTTGGCGTACTTCTTCATTGCCTCTCTTGAGCTACTCATCTTGCCCGTAAAAATAACTTTTTTTCCACTAAGTTGATGGCTAAATTCTGCCAAATCTTTTTGCAACGGTGTTTGCTCTAAATTAAAGCGGTATTGACTGAGTAAATCAAATTCTGACTTAATAGAGTTAAGGCCAGTGACAATCATTTTGGCGGTCAATTCTGCAAAACCATCAATATCCGATATTTGTTCTAAATATAATTTAAAGATTTTATTAATCGAATAAGACTTAAGTAAGTTTTCACAGTTACCCATCCCCAATCTATTTACACCAAAAGCTGCCAAAAAACGCCAGTCTTCAATTTGTTCGCTGGTCGATCGTTTGAGTTGGTTAACCAAATTGATACTGGTTTTTTCACCAAAGCCCATGGCGCTTAAATCATTAACACTCAACGTGTAAATTTGTGAAATTTTACGTATACCATGTTCATATAATTTTTTAATGGTGGCAATGCCAAATCCATCGTTATTGGCCAATATTTTGAAAAAATATGCCATCTTCCCAATCACCTGGGCTGGGCAAATAGCATGATTAACACACATCAAAAAATCAGACTCCCATTGTAGTTTTTCACCACAACTTGGGCAATGGTCAGGGATATCAACAGCTGCTGATTTTAATACTTTGTTAATTTTAGGGATAACCAAACCAGAGCGAGTAAGCTCAATAATACTACCTGCACCTAGCCCTTGCTCTTTAACTAGGCCGTAATGATGCCCTGTCGCACGCACAATCGTTGCGCCGCTGAGCAGTGTTGGCTCTAATTCTGCTACCGGTGTAATCTTACCGGTACGCCCTACTTGAGGGGTAACTGATAAAACCTTAACTTGTGCTTTGTCTTTATTCTCTTTAAAGGCGATTTGCCAGCGATGAAATTTACGATTGGCGCCCATCTGTGTTTTTAGACTTTCATTGGTAACCTCAAATACCACACCATCCACATCAAAATCAACGGTGGCCAATATATCGGTTACAATTTTTTCGAATTGAGTGGTTAGCGTATTAATATCGCCCAACCAAATAGG
>DNJI01000082.1 GCA_003489145.1 Gammaproteobacteria bacterium
TGCTGATTCAATGGATGAAGCGGTTAGTTTGGCAAGCAATATGTTAAATGATGGCGTGGTGGTGTTATCTCCCGCTTGTGCGAGTTTTGATATGTTTGATAATTTTGAAGACCGAGGTAGGGCGTTTAAACAAGCTATTGTTGGATAAAGTTTACGACTGATTCGACGTCAATCGTTTCTAAAATCAATGCATCGGTTTCACTTTTTAACCAAGTACTTTGACGTTTGCATAATTGACGTGTGGCGATAATAGCTAGCTCAATCATCGTTTCTTGATTGATATCTCCGTTTAAATGTTGCCAAGCCTGTCGGTAACCGACACAACGAATTGAAGGTAAATCTTCATGAAGATTTGGGTTTTGCTTAAGCTGCTCAACCTCAGATAAAAACCCCTCATCCATCATTGATAAAAAACGCTTCTCAATTCGTTGATGTAATTCACCGCGTGGTGGCATGAGAATAATTTTTTTAATTGGATAATCAATGCCTGGTTTTTTGTTGCCTTGCAGATCACTTAGTGTTTTTCCACTTAAATCAAACACTTCTAGTGCACGTGTAACGCGTTGAGCGTCATTCGGATGAATCCTCTCTGCAGTTTTTGGGTCAATTTTATTTAGGTCATCGTGTAATGCGGCAGATCCTTTTTCTTTTAACAATTGATTGTATTTATTTCTTGACTCAACTGTAGATTCTGGCAGGTTAGACAAACCGTGCTCAAGTGCATTGAAGTAGAATGAAGTGCCGCCGACTAAAACAGGTGTTTCGTTATTTTCAAAAGCAGCTTGTATTTGTTGTTTGGCGTCTTGAGAAAAATCATAAGCAGAATAAGATTGATCCGGTTCGCAAATATCGATCAAGTGGTGTGGGTAAGCTGTTAATGTATCCGTATCAGGCTTAGCGGTACCAATATCCATACCTTTGTAAATAAGCGCAGAATCAACACTGATAATTCTCACTTTGAATTGTTGTGCTAACTGAATCGCCAGAGCGGTTTTTCCTGAGGCGGTAGGCCCCATTAAAAATACAACAGTGTTATTGGTTGATTGTGTCATAAAGGCTTTAAATTACTAAGCATTAAGGGATATAACCTACATTATAATGTCAGCACTTAATTTATTAGATATAAACGCATGTTTACAATTGAAAATCAAGTCAGCGGTAAAGTTTTTAGAAGCGATGGCGATAGTGCTATTTTGGACGATGCACTCATTCATGGTTTGAATTTCCCTTACGGCTGTCAAAAAGGCTTTTGTGGTAAATGTAAAGCCACGATTATTGAAGGCGAAGTGGGCTATGAGGGAGATATTCCTAATGGCATTACACCGGAAGAAGTAGCTGAAGGTATGGCGTTACTATGTCAATGTAGAGCTAAGTCTGACATCTCACTTGTGATCAATGAGCTAGATAGTGTTGCTGATATTGAAGTTAGGAACCTACCTTGTAAGGTAGAGAGTATTAAGCATTTAAACCACGATGTTACTCAAATTTTATTAAAAATTCCTGGTTCTGAATCATTGCAATATTTGGCCGGCCAATATGTTGATTTGATTCACCCTAATTTTGAACCTCGTGCGTTTTCAATTGCCAATGCACCAACAAATTCTAGCCTGATTGAATTACACGTACGTCAAATAGAAAATGGCAAGTTTACCAATTTTGTCTTTAATGAATTAGAAGAGAAATCATTGCTTCGAATCGAAGGCCCTAAAGGAGATTTCTTCTTTAGAGAAGATAGTAAAAAACCGGTTATTTTAGTAGCGGGCGGTACGGGTTTAGGCCCTATTAAGTCGATTATTGAACATGCAATCGCCACCAAACTTAACCGACCAATTTATCTATATTGGGGTGTGAGAGACGAAGTTGATTTATATATGGATCTACCTGTTCAATGGGCTAATGAGTACGACCATATACATTTTGTACCTGTTTTATCTGAGCCAAATGATGCATGGCAAGGTAGAACAGGCTTTGTACATGAGAGCGTTTTGAGTGATTTTGACGACCTTACTGGTTATGAAGTTTATGCTTGTGGCCCTCCAATGATGGTTAAAGCTGCTGCCAAAACCTTTGTTGAGCAAGGTATGATTAAAGATAACTTCTTTTCAGATGCCTTTGTCTTTGCCTTTACTGGAAAAAAATAATGAGCGATGTATTCCCATCAATGCAACAACATTTAACTGAACAACTAACAACAGCGCTTAATCCAACCTACCTTGAGGTAATTAACGAATCAGCTAATCACTCTGGCCCTGCAACTGAGTCACACTTTAAATTGGTAGTGGTGAGTAATTACTTTGTCGACCTTAAATTAATCGATCGTCATCGTTTTATTAATCAATTATTTAAAGAAGAGTTGAGTCATATTCATGCTTTAGCAATGCATACTTATACGCCAGATGAATGGCTAATGAAAAATGGTGCACCGGCTTCACCTCAATGTTCAAGCAAAACAAAACATTGATTAAACGATTTTTATATTTATCATTTTTCTTTCTTAGTGCTTGCACTTCACAAGAAAGTGTCAGTACATCACAAGAGAGCGTTAAACAAAATATAGCCAATGTTAACGCTAAGGCGATAACAAAGCCAGTTCAATCGGCACAAGCTAAACCAGCTATTGTAGAAGCAGATTTATGGCAATACATTTCTAATCGTCATATATTAAGTGCACCCAATCAAAAGAAGTTGTTTTGGCATATTGACTGGTTTAAGAAAAATCCTGATTATTTAACACGCGTTACCAAGCGCGCTAAGCCGTACCTTTATTTAATAACGCAAGAAGTTGAAAAAGCCGGATTACCGATTGAAATTGCCTTATTGCCTATTGTAGAATCGGCGTACTATCCATTTTCCTATTCACATGGCACTGCCTCAGGGCTTTGGCAGTTTATCCCTTCTACTGGCAAACTTTACGGTTTAAAAGAAGACTGGTGGTATGACGGTAGGCGTGATGTATTGGCGTCAACCAAAGCGGCGGTTAAGTATCTAAAAAATCTAAGCAAACTCTTTAAGGGTGATTACTTATTGGCCATTGCTGCCTATAATTCTGGCCCTGGTCGCGTACAAAAAGCCATACGCAAAAATAAACGATTAGGTAAAAAGGCTGATTTTTGGCATCTAGATTTACCAGCTGAAACCAGGGGCTATGTGCCTAGACTATTAGCAGTTGCAGAATTAATCAAATACCCTGAACGCTATGGTCAAACTATTACACCAGTGGACAACAAGCCACAGTTGAAAATGGTAACACTGGATTCGCAATTCGATTTGGATACCATTGCACAGTGGGCGGATATTAGTTTAGATGATGTTTATACGCTTAATCCTGGATTGAAACGTTGGGCGACACCAAGCAATCCACCTTATGTTATTTTATTGCCAATCGATAAAGCTAAAATTTTTGAGAGAAATTTAAACAGTCATCCAAAAAATACTCGGGTCCGATGGCTCAGGCACAAAGTGACCTCTGGTGAGAGTCTTAGTTTTTTAGCGCATAAATTTAAAACCACATTAAGCCAGATTAAAAGTATTAATAAGATGGATAGTGATTTAATTAAAGTGGGTGATTATTTGATTGTGCCACTTGCACAGCGTGCTGATAATGACTACGCGCTCTCTGAAAATGAGCGTGAAAAACGTCGGCTAAATTCTAAGAAAATAGGCGTTAAAATAATTCACACAGTGGCTAAAGGTGACAGCTTGTGGAAGGTTGCTAATCAATACAATGTTAAAATTAAAAGCCTTGTTAAATGGAACCACCTTGTCCATGACAAGCCTTTGTCTATTGGTAAAAAATTGGTTATATGGCAAACTAAAGTTACTAAAAATAAGGATTTATCCAAGATTACTAGCATAGGAATTGATATCAATAGAAAGGTGACTTACCGAGTGAAAAGTGGTGATAATCTGTCTACCATTGCTAGAAAATTTAAGGTGCGCGTTAAAGATCTTAAATTATGGAATCAATTAGACAGTGCAAAACCTTTACAAATAGGGCAAAAACTTAAAATTATTGTTAACGTTGTTAATTCTAAGATGAAATAAAACCATGAATGCATTACCCATTAATAAAATATTTTTAGCCGGCTTTGCCTTTGCACTGACGCATTGGAAAAAAATTATCGAGATTTCTATTTTTCCATTGATGATTTCCTTGCCATTCTTAATGATTGTGCCAGAGTTGTTGGGATTAATGGAACAGATGTTTAGTGGGGGTGAATTGCTGAATGTTCAATTGCCTGACAACATGATGATCTATCTTATCTTGTTTTTTTATGGCTATATTACGCTATCAATCAACATGTATCGTTTAGTGATGCTAGGCGAGCAATCAACCGGTGGCTTTATGCCAGTTCTAGATGTGAATAAAATTATTCGATTTATCGGTTTAACGCTTTTTGTTGGCCTAGTTACTGTTATTCCAGTGATGATTACCGGGATGCCTTTGTTGCAACTGATCGTGTATTTCTTAATTATTCCAATCACCCTAAATTTTGTTGGTATTGCGATTGATCAGCCCTCAAAATATAAATGGAATTTATCATTCACAACACACATGAATTTGTTTTTTTTGCAAGCAATTTTGCCTGCATTAGTCGGCATGTTATTTGCTGCACTATCTAATATTGTTGGACTTGGGTCAATATTGGAGTGGGTGGCTAAGGTAGTAGTATTTTATTGGACACTAGTCACCTTAGCGTTATGTTATCAGTTGATTCAAACTAATAGCTCAGCGTAAAGCCTTTAGGGTAGCGCATATCAAATGTAATTTGGTTGATTTTTTTTGAAGGTTTTAATTTAGAATAGGCTTTTATAAAACGCTCTAATCGTTGCTCTTGTTGTTGATAGCCTAAAATCACTTTAACATTGGGCTCAAAGGTAAGTTGATCAATATCCGTTCTAGAGAAAGAGGTAATAATCATGTCTCCAGACAGTATTTGGTAATCTTGGTAATCTGTGTAGAGTTCAATAATCTTTGTTTGATTTGCTTCTGATCGTGCTAAAACTGCATCTGATGAGATGATTGTTTTTGGAATAAATAAGTCACCTGCACTTGATATATAACCTATACAATCAATCTTATTTTTAGTCTTGCAATTGGTGTTTTCCCAGCGCATGGCAATGTCTTGCGATTCAACATTGACTTGGATTGAATTCCAAAACAGGCGCTCAACATGTGCAGCACCTACCCAAGGCTCAGATTCTAATATCTGTTTGATTTCGTGTAGATTGAGTTGGTACTTGTCTTGAATGAGTGGTTGTATCTTGTCTACTAAAACTGCTTGATCAATAGGCAAAAATTCATCAATTTGCCAATGAACTTCTGCTTTTAAAAAAGCAGTCGGTTCAGATTCTAAAATACGCCAAGTAATAAAGGCCAGCATTGCAAAAAAAGGTAGAGCTTTGGCTATAGGGAGGAGTAATTTCCCAAGTGATTTTTTACGTTTATTGTATCGAGTGTTGCGTTTTCTAATCATTGAGAATTGTTAAAACCAGTTCATCAAAGCTTAATCCTATTGCTTTTGCGGCCATAGGCACCAAAGAGTGTGAGGTCATACCAGGCACAGTGTTGATTTCTAATAGGTAAGGTTTTTGATCTTTATCGAGAATAAAGTCAACCCGACCCCAGGTTTTGGCACCCATGATATTAAAAGCGTTTAGGGCAATAGATTGTAGTTGTTGCTCAAGTGTGTTTGGCAGGTCGCACGGGCATAAATATTGTGTTTCATCTGAATGATACTTAGATTCATAATCATAAAATCCATGGTCAGCAATAATTTGAATGACTGGTAGAGTTTTTTCACCCAGAATAGACACCGTATATTCCTCACCTTCAATCCATTGCTCAATCAATGCTTGGTCATCATATTGCCAAGCTAATGCAAGCGCTTTATCTAACTCCCTAGCATAGGTCACCTTACTAATACCGATACTAGAGCCTTCTAAAATTGGCTTTACTGCCCAAGGTAGTGGAAGATCATGGATGGGTGTAGGTTCACCTTTATTGGCTAAAACTGAGGATGCTAGCGGTAAATCGTGTTGAGCCCAGATGGCTTTTGTCGTGGCTTTATTCATGCATTGTTCAGAAGAGGTGGAATTGGTACCTGTATAAGCAATGTTACGCTGCTCTAATTGTTGCTGAATAGTGCCGTCTTCGCCACCACGACCGTGTAATACAATAAAAGCCTTGTCAAAAGATTGAGACCACAACTTATCAAGGTTGTCGCCTTGCCAATCGAACTTAAAGCATTCAATATTCTGATTTTTTAACGCTTGATAAACGGCTTCGCCACTGTTAAGTGAAACGGCACGTTCTGCGGAGTTACCACCCATAAGTACCGCAATCATATGATCACCACCTCTGTTTCTAAGTCAATATCAAACTTAGATTTTACGGTTTGTTGAATGTGTAATATTAACTTTTCAATATCAGTTGCCGAGGCTTTGTTTTGATTGATAATAAAATTAGCATGCTTATCAGAAACACAAGCGCCCCCAATACAAAAACCTTTTAAGTTACTACCCTCAATCAGTTGGGCAGCATGATGATTTTTTGGGTTTTTAAAGACACTGCCACAATTGGCCTCACCAATTGGCTGTGACATATTGCGCTGTTCTAATAGTGCTTTGATATTTTTTTGTTTATTGTTTTGGTCAAATTTAAAACGGGCAGCAATAAAGTACTCATTGTTATTGCTGGCCAACACTTGTCGATAAGAGATATCAAAATCTGTAGGACTTCTTTCAAACACCATGCCTTGAGTATTGATGGTAGTAACAGAACTAATAAATTGCCAAATTTCACTACCAAATGCACCTGCATTCATTGCCAACGCGCCTCCAACATTACCGGGGATGGCGCTTAAAAATTCAGCACCGTTTAATGCTTGAGATCCACAAAATCGAGAAAGTTTTGCCAGTGTTATGCCTGCACCAGTAGTCACAGTTTGATTGTTAATTTCTAATTGGTTAAAGTGTTTGAGCTTAATAACAACCCCATCAAATCCTTGATCACGTACCAATAAGTTACTACCCAAGCCCAGCATTAAAACAGGTTTTTGATTATTTTTTAAAAATTTAGATAACTCGTTTAAAGTGTCGGGAATAAAAAAATCTTGTGCTACACCGCCTGTTCGAAACGAGCAGTATTTTTCCATCGGCTGGTTATGAGTCAGCATATTCCTG
>DNJI01000087.1 GCA_003489145.1 Gammaproteobacteria bacterium
AATTTCATCCATGATGGCTTTATTATCAAATTCAGTGGAGGTTATTCCTACTTCGGAAGCACGAGAGATATAGGCTTTGTACACTTCCTCACGTAAGGTTTGATTCTTAGCATAAGTCATCACATCCATATACACAGGCACTTGTAAACTAATTTCGTAGCCGTCTTTAGTTTTAACCTTAGCTAACTCATTTTCACCATAACCCTCTAACTCTGCCTCAGTGAGTGTTTTTTTCCATTCGTTGGTTGCCTTTAATGCATTTTTAGAAAACTGATTGCTTAATAAGCTTAAGCGTTCTTTAATCGCTTTAAATCTATCTGATTGCTCGCCTTCCAATCCAACACCAGATAACTTAAAGGATTCTATAGACTCTTTAACAATATGACGTTGTTGCTCATTTAATGAAGTATTTCTTAGATTTTTATAAGCTTCATATAGCGTCTTATTGGTACTAACCTCACTATAAAAATTAGTAATCAATGGCAGGGTTTTTTCATATTCAGCATTAAACTCTTCATTGAACATTACTGAATTCAAATGTGAATTTACACTGGTATGTTGACCTAATTCAAATTCCATTTGATCAAGTGGTGTTACGACACTTTCCCAATCATGACCTTGACTGGCTAAATTAGCTATTTTCAGTCCTTCTTCAGTCAGGTCCTTAATGGTTTTTTCAATATCTTTAGGTTGAAAGTTTGGCTTCATATTAATTCGTAATAATGAATAAAAATGGTGGAGAGAGAGGGATTCGAACCCTCGGTACGTTGCCGTACACCCGCTTTCCAAGCGAGCAAATTAAACCACTCTGACATCTCTCCGAAACTTGTATTTGTCTAACTAATTTTCATTCCAGGTTTAGCACCTGAATCTGGCGATAAAATATGTAAAGACTTGCCATCACCGGCAGCCAACACCATGCCTTCAGAAAGACCAAATTTCATCTTTCTGGGTGTAAGATTGGCAACCATAACCGTTAAGCGCCCTTCTAAGTCTTCAGGGTTGTAATGAGCCTTGATGCCAGCAAAAACATTACGTGTATTTTCTTCACCAATATCAAGTGTGAGTTGCAAGAGTTTATCAGCACCTTCAACGTGCTGTGCTTTTACAATTTTGGCAATGCGTAAATCAATCTTTGTAAAATCATCAATACTAATCATATTGTCATCCTCTTTTTCTTCTTCGGTTGTTTGTAGGTTTTGTTTTGAAGCTTCGATTACTTTTTCAATTTGCTCATCTTCAATGCGTGACATCAGTGGTTTAAACTTGTTAATTTGATGCTTAGTCAGTGGGTGTTTAATATCGTTCCAATTCAACTGATCAATATTTAAAAAATCTTCCGCTTGCTTGGCCATCTCTGGCAATACCGGTTTAAGGTATGTCATTAATACTCTAAATAAATTAATCGCTAACGAAGTGACATCGTGCACCTGCGCCTCTTTACCTTCTTCTTTGACTAATTGCCATGGTTTGTGTTCATCAATATATTGGTTGGCAAGATCTGCGAGTTTCATAATCTCACGCATCGCTTGGTTGTAATTACGCGCCTCATAAAGCTTAGAGATATCATCACCTTTGGCGACAAACTCATTATACAAATCACCTTCGATAGCGTAAGCCGATAATGTTTTGTTAAATTTCTTAACAATAAAACCTGCACTGCGAGAGGCGATATTAACTACTTTTCCGACCAAATCAGAATTCACGCGCTGTTTAAAATCTTGTAAATTAAGGTCGATATCGTCAATCTTAGCAGATAGTTTGTAAGCGTAATAATAACGCAAGCACTCAGGATTAAGGCTTTCTAAGTAGGTTCTGGCCTGAATAAACGTGCCACGAGACTTACTCATTTTTTGCCCATTGACCGTTAAGAAACCGTGGGCAAAAATAGCATTTGGTGTACGGTAATCAGCACCCATTAACATCGCTGGCCAAAACAGTGCATGGAAATAGACGATGTCTTTACCAATGAAATGATACAACTCAGTTTCTGAATCTTTATTAAAGTACTCGTCAAAATCTAAGCCTTGTGTATCACATAGCTTTTTAAAACTCGCCATATAACCAATCGGCGCATCGAGCCATACATAAAAGTATTTATTTTCAACGCCAGGAATTTGAAAGCCAAAATATGGTGCATCACGGGAAATATCCCACTGCTTTAATCCTTGCTCAAACCATTCGGCTAATTTATTTTTTATCTCATCTTGTAAATGCCCAGCCTCTGTCCAGGCTTTTAGTTGAGCCTCAAATTGTGGCAAATCAAAGAAATAATGCTCAGAATCTTTCGTGATTGGCGTTGCACCTGAAATAGCTGATTTGGCATTAATTAATTCAGTTGGTGAATAGGTTGCGCCACAGACTTCACAATTATCGCCATATTGATCTTTAGCGCCACATTTAGGGCACTCGCCTCTGATAAAACGATCCGGTAAAAACATTTGCTTTTCAGGATCAAAAGCTTGTGAAATGGTGCGAGTTTTAATAAATCCAGCCTCATTAAGCTTGTTATAAATGCCGGCAGAGATCTCTTTATTTTCAGGGCTATGGGTTGAATGATATTGACTAAAACCAATCGAAAATTCTTTAAAATCAGCCTGATGGCGTTCACTCACACCAGCAATTAACTCCTCAGGTGTAATACCAAGCTCATTGGCCTTAAGCATAATCGGTGTACCGTGAGCATCATCTGCACAGACGTAATGACACTCATTGCCCATCATTTTTTGAAAGCGCACCCAAATATCCGTTTGGATATATTCCAATAAATGGCCTAAATGAATCTCGCCATTGGCATAAGGTAGTGCTGAAGTAACTAGAATTTTTCGTTGTGACATGAGGGTGTATAAATAGGCCTATTAATATTAAGGATTGCTTATAATCGTTATACGCTAAAATAGCATCATTTTACTTAATTGGACGTATAACAAATGGCAGATTTAACCCAAGATCAAATCGAGAATATTCTTGAAACCGTTGTTGATATTTATACTGAGAAAAACCTTGTTGC
>DNJI01000092.1:0-1408 GCA_003489145.1 Gammaproteobacteria bacterium
AAATCTTACTTACGAGCCAAGCAGATTCAACTAATTATTTTTGATGTTGATGGTGTTTTAACCGATGGCGGATTGTACTTTTCTGATGGCGGAGAAGAGTTCAAACGCTTTAATTCGCTTGATGGCTTGGGCATCAAAATCCTCAAAGACAATGGTGTTGAACCGGCTGTCATTACTGCGCGTAATTCAACAACGGTTGAACATCGCATGAAAAACTTAGGTATAACGCATTTCTATCAAGGCCAAGATGACAAAGTTGTCGCCTTTAATGATTTGCTAAATAAGCTCAATCTAACAGCCGACCAAGTTGCCTATATGGGGGATGACGTGATTGATTTGCCAGTGATGACCAAAGTAGGCTTGCCGATTGCAGTTGCCAATGCACATGAATTGGTTAAAGATAATGCTTGCATAGTAACAGACAAGGCAGGTGGTCATGGCGCTGTCAGAGAAGCATGTGACTTTATTCTAAAGGCGCAAGATACCTTCGATGAGGCGATGAAAGTCTATTTGACGTGACCGAATTTCAGCAGCAATGCTACCAAACACTTAAAGATAAAGTGCCCGCTGGTCGGGTTATTACTTATGGGGGTTTAGCGCAATTGATCGGCCATCCTAATGCGCATCGAGCCGTTGGTAGTGCGATGAATAAAAACCCCTTTGCACCCAATGTTCCTTGCCATCGCGTGGTCAAATCAAATGGTGATTTAGGTGGGTTCGCACTCGACTTGAAGATCAAAATAAAACACCTTCAAAAAGAAGGCGTTCAAGTCATGAATAATAAGATTGTTGACTTTAAAGAAAAAGTCGTCAAGATAACTTAGAGTTTTTTGCCTCGAGCCTTGGCAATCATTTGTAGTTGTGCCATCGCCTCTGCTAATGCTGCTTGTGTTGTGCCGACATCGTGACCATTATCTGAATTAGTCATAGCCTCTTCTGCGCGTTGTTTAGCTTCTAATGCTTTAGACTCGTCTAAATCGTGTGCTCGGATTGCTGTATCAGAAAAAATTGTAACTACATCAGGTTGTACTTCAACAATACCACCAGAAACATAAATAGACTCAATGCCTTTGTCAGTTTCTACTCTAACTTCACCCGGCTTTAATATCGATAACAAAGCCATGTGTTTTGGATAGATACCTAATTCGCCAGTAGACCCTGGTGCAAACACGCAATTCGCTTCACCTGAGTAAAGCGACTCTGTTGCACTAACGACGTCGACATGGATAGTTGACATTTATGCGTTCTCCGCTGCTTTTTCACGAACCTCATCAAGAGAGCCCATCATGTAGAAAGCTTGCTCTGGAAGGCTATCCATTTCACCGTCAAGGATAGCCTTGAAACCAGAAATAGTGTCTTTTAATGATACGTACTTGCCTGGTGAACCGGTAAATACTTCTGCCACAAA
>DNJI01000092.1:1811-3580 GCA_003489145.1 Gammaproteobacteria bacterium
TCTTCTTCAGATAATTCGTCCATACCTAGAATCGCAATAATGTCTTTTAATTCTTTATAGCGTTGCAATACACCTTGCACACCACGAGCAACATTGTAATGCTCTTCACCAACGATGAGTGGGTCTAGCTGACGTGAAGTAGAATCTAGTGGGTCTACCGCGGGGTAAATACCTAGTTCTGCTACTTGACGCGACAATACTACGGTTGCATCTAAGTGAGCAAAGGTTGTTGCTGGAGCAGGATCTGTTAAGTCATCTGCCGGTACGTATACTGCTTGAATTGAAGTAATTGAACCTTTCTTAGTTGAAGTAATACGCTCTTGCAATGCGCCCATTTCTGATGCTATTGTCGGCTGGTAACCCACCGCAGAAGGCATACGACCCAATAGTGCCGATACTTCAGTACCCGCAAGCGTGTAACGATAAATGTTATCAATGAATAATAATACATCACGGCCTTCATCACGGAAGTACTCAGCCATGGTTAAACCTGTTAATGCAACACGTAATCTGTTTCCTGGTGGCTCATTCATTTGGCCATATACCAGTGACACCTTGTCTAATACGTTTGATTCTTTCATCTCATGGTAGAAGTCATTACCCTCACGAGTACGCTCACCAACACCTGCAAATACTGAGTAACCAGAGTGCTCAATCGCAATGTTACGAATAAGCTCCATCATGTTTACAGTCTTACCTACGCCAGCACCACCAAACAAACCAACTTTACCACCCTTAGCAAACGGGCAAACTAAGTCAATTACTTTAATGCCTGTTTCTAATAATTCTGCTGCAGGGGCTAGTTCATCATAATTAGGTGCTGGACGGTGAATAGCCCAGGTAACCTCTTCACCAATATCACCTGCATTATCAATTGGTTCGCCAAGGACGTTCATAATACGGCCTAATGTTTTAGTACCTACTGGCACTTTAATTGGCACACCTGTATCTGATACCTCTAAACCTCGTTTTAAGCCTTCAGAACCACCCATTGCAATCGCACGAACCACATTGTCACCCAACTGCTGTTGAACCTCTAAAGTTAAACTTGTTTCAGTAACGATTAGGGCGTTATAAATACTCGGAACACTATCCGCTGGGAACTCAACGTCGATAACCGCGCCAATAATTTGTGTAATTTTTCCGTTGCTCATTTTGCTTTTTCCTCTTTTTTAAACTCTATTTTTTTAAACTTATACTGCAGAAGCGCCACTAACAATCTCAGAAATTTCCTGAGTAATTGCTGCCTGTCTTGCCTTGTTGTAAACTAATTCTAAATCTTGGACCATGTCGCCTGCATTATCCGTTGCACTCTTCATTGAGATCATACGTGATGACTGCTCACAAGCAATATTCTCTACTAGGCCTTGATAAACCAAAGCTTCAATATATCTTACTAATAATGCATTCAATGCTTCTTGTGCATCTGGCTCATAAATGTAATCCCAATGATAATCCATATCATCAACTTCACCTGCAACCATTGGCACTAATTGTGTCACAGTCGGCACTTGGGTCATGGTGTTTTGAAACCTGTTATAGGCCACAGATAACTGCTGAATTTCACCTGCATCGTAAGCATCTAGCATTACTTTAACGGTACCTAACAAATCATCAAAGTGTGGTGCATCACCTAGATCCATCAAAACTGACTTAATGTTTAAGCCTGAATTTTTAAAGAATGAGATGGCTTTTTTACCAATAGTACAAATATCAACTTCAATACCTTTGGCTTGATAATCAGTTACTTGCTTTAACAAGCTTCTGAA
>DNJI01000092.1:3982-8229 GCA_003489145.1 Gammaproteobacteria bacterium
TTAACATCGCCCGCCTCTTTCATATACGGGTGTTCAAATTCAGAATGAGCATATGCTAAATGTCCAATAACTTTGGAAATTTTTTCAGAATAAGGTCGTGATGCCAACATTCTATTTTGGGCTTTTTTCATTTTAGACGCTGCCACCATTTCCATGGCCGAAGTAATCTTCTGAGTATTTTTAATACTCGCGATCTGCGTTCTAATTTCCTTTCCAACTGCCATATTATCTATTTACCAAGTATGGTTTGCTTTAAAGTCATCAATTGCAGCTTGTAATTCAGCTACAATTTCATCGTTATAGTCACCGGTTGTGTCAATTTTTTCAAGTAGTGACGCCTGATTTGCGTTCATATAAGCAATCAATGCCGCTTCAAAATCAACCACTTTATTTACATCAATATCATCTAGTGCGCCTGAGTTGGCTGCAAATAATGAGGTTGCCATTTGTGCTACTGATAATGGTGCGTATTGATTTTGCTTCATTAATTCAGTCACACGTTGACCACGGTCAATTTGTGCTTTTGTTTCTTTATCAAGATCTGAAGCAAACTGTGCAAACGCCGCTAATTCACGGTATTGTGCCAAGTCAAGACGAATACCACCACCGAGCTTCTTAATAATGTTTGTTTGTGCTGCGCCACCTACTCGTGACACAGACAAACCCGCATTAATTGCTGGACGAATACCCGCGTTGAACAAATCTGTTTCTAGAAAAATTTGACCATCTGTAATTGAAATTACGTTAGTTGGTACAAAAGCAGAAACGTCGCCACCTTGTGTTTCAATAATCGGTAATGCCGTTAATGATCCAGTTTTACCTTTGACTTCGCCATTGGTTATCTTCTCTACATAGTCTGCATTAATACGTGATGCACGCTCAAGTAAACGTGAGTGTAAATAGAATACATCACCCGGATAGGCTTCACGTCCTGGTGGACGCTTTAATAATAAAGATACTTCACGGTAAGCCCATGCTTGTTTAGTCAAGTCATCGTAAACGATTAGTGCATCTTCACCACGATCACGGAAATACTCGGCCATTGAACAACCTGCATAAGGGGCAATGTATTGTAAAGCTGCTGAATCAGAAGCACCGGCTGTAACCACAATGGTATTTTCCATTGCACCGTGCTCTTCCAGCTTACGTACAACTGCTGCCACTGAAGAATCTTTTTGACCAATGGCAACATACACACATTTAACACCCGTGTCTTTTTGGTTGATAATTGCATCAACCGCTACGGCTGTTTTACCCGTTTGACGATCACCAATGATTAACTCACGCTGACCACGGCCAACAGGAACCATCGCATCAATTGCTTTCACACCCGTTTGAATTGGCTCGTCAACACTTTGACGATCAATCACACCCGGTGCCATAACCTCTAATGGGCTAGTGTCTTGGGTGTCAATATCACCTTTACCATCAATTGGCTTACCTAGTGCGTTAACTACGCGACCTAACATCGCCTCACCCACTGGTACTTCCATCAAACGATTGGTACATTTAACTGTATCGCCTTGTGAAATATGTAAATAGTCGCCTAAAACAACTGAACCGACTGAGTCTTGCTCTAAGTTCAATGCCATACCAAACGTATTGCCTGGGAATTCTAGCATTTCACCAAACTGAACATCCGCTAATCCATGAATACGAACAATGCCATCACTAACACTGATTACCGTACCTTCAGTACGTGCTTCAGCTGCGAAGTCAAAGCCTTCTATTTGTTTTTTAATTAAATCACTAATCTCGCTTGCGTTTAATTGCATAACCCTTCCTCTTAATAAAATAAATTAATTGATTGACAAACGTGAACTCAGCTCATCTACTCGAGCCTTAATCGACAAGTCAATCACTTTGTCACCTTCTTTAATTACTACGCCACCAACCAAACTTTCGTCTATTTCGGTGTCGATACTGACTGTTGTGCTGTATTTATCAGATAAATCACTCACAATTTGTTTTTCTTCTGCCGCGCTTAACTTATAAGCACTAATCACATGGAATGCTTTGGCATCACTACTAAGGTTGCTCATTATGTCAAACGACTCAAGCATACTTGGTAGAGCGGCAATACGACCATTGTCTAGCAACAAAGTAACGAAAGATGCCTCCTCTTTGCTTAATGCCCTACTTAAAATCGCCTTAAACACTGCTACCACTGCTTGTGTTTTATTCTCATTAGTCGTGCTCGGCGAAGCAATAAATGCTTGCATATTTTCATCATTGGCTAATTCTGCACCCGCCTCTAATACGCCCCT
The DNA here is from genome assembly GCA_003489145.1 of Gammaproteobacteria bacterium. Classification (GTDB taxonomy): domain Bacteria; phylum Pseudomonadota; class Gammaproteobacteria; order PS1; family Pseudothioglobaceae; genus Thioglobus_C. Next base: position 6,250 of record DNJI01000092.1, read on the forward strand.
CCAGTCTGAATGTGACTTATTTTGCTCAGCAATTTCAAAAACTGCATTAGCGTAGGGTTTGGCGATTGTTGTTAATTCCACTGATAAATCCTATAGTGTTTGCGACAATTTGCCTAACATGTCTTTATGGACTTTAGCGTCTACCTCTTTAGCCAATACTGAATTTACACCCTGCATAACTAAATCAGACACTTGGTCTTTTAGCTCATTGCGTGCACGATTGGCTTCTTGCTCAATCTCTACTTGTGCGTGGGTTTTAATACGGTCTGCTTCTTGAGAGGCGACATCTTTAGCGTCTTCAACCATTGTTGAGGCTTGTCTGCCTGCATTAGCAATGATTTCAGCTGCTTGATCTTTAGACTGATTAATCATCTCTTGCGCTTTTTGTTGTGCTTCTTTATGCTCTGACAAGCCGCGTTCTGCTGCAATCAAACCGCTTTCAATGCGCTTTTTACGCTCGTCCATGGCAGCAACAATTGGTGGCCAAATAAACTTCATGCAGAACCATGTAAACATGGCGAACATGATTAACTGGCCAATCATCGTCAAATTAATATTCATAGCTTAAACCTTGTGCTTTTATGTAAAAAGTAATTAACCGGCAACCGCAAAAATGATGTACATTGAGATACCTACCGCAATCATTGGTACCGCATCTACTAGACCCATTACGATGAACATTTGTGTTCTAAGCATTGGAATAAGCTCAGGCTGACGCGCTGCACCTTCCAAAAATCTTGCACCCAAGATACCAATACCAACTGCTGCACCCAATGCACCTAAACCCATTAAGATCGAACCTGCTAAAAATAATGTTGCTTGTACTTCTGTCATTTCTTACTCCTTTTTTTTAAAAAATTAATGCTCGTCTTTCTGATGAGCCATATCCATATACACAATTACCAAGGTCATGAAAATAAATGCCTGTAGTAATACAATCAAAATGTGGAAGATTGCCCACGGTAGTGACAAACTCCACTGAATCCAAAACGGCAACAAAGCGATTAAGATGAAAATCATCTCACCCGCATACATATTACCAAATAAACGCAAGGCCAACGAAACGGGCTTAGCAATCAAGTTCACACCTTCTAAGAATAGATTAAATGGTAGCATCATTTTACCAAATGGGTGGAACAAAAGTTCTCCTGCAAAACCGCCGGCGCCTTTTTCCTTGATACTGTAATAAAGAATCAAGAAGAAAATACCAATCGACATGCCAAATGTTGCGTTTGGATCTGTGGTTGGTACGACTTTAAAGAACACATGATGCGGGTCTGCTCCAAAGAATACGCCAACCTGTTGTGCAAGATACGGCAACCAATCAACTGGCACCAAATCCATGGTGTTCATTAGTATAATCCAGATAAAGGTTGTAAGCGCCAATGGTGCAACCATTGGGTTCTTGCCGTTAAATGAGCCACGAACATTTTCATCAATAAACTCAATAATGCTTTCAATAAAGTTTTGAGCGCCAGAAGGTGTGTCAGCAGTCATTTTTTTACCAATGCGATAAAAGAAGAGTAAGAAAAATACACCTAAAACAAATGAAACGCCAAGCGTGTCTAAATGGAATGCCATAAAGCCCATGTCTTTAGCTTCTTGCGCAGTATGTGCCAATTCCCAAACACCCGTGTCTGGATTTTGACCATAAGTCAAGTTTTGTAGGTGATGTTTAATATAATCGCCAGAAGCGATTAATTCATTTCCTGTTGCCATAGTCTAAACTTCTGTGCTTATATTTATTGCCCGCCATTGGACAACATCTTATCTATTAAAAAACCAATCAATCCTAAAACCAAACTAACAATTAGAGCATCTGTGCTTAACTTTAAAAGGAAATGCCCTGCTAAAGTTAAACTCACTACCATCGCCATACGCATTATCACACTAATGGCCATCATCCCGACACCTGCCTGGGCGCTAATGGTTAAATCTTCTCTTTGTTTATTTGTATGCCGATTAACCAACCCTGTGTTC
>DNJI01000068.1 GCA_003489145.1 Gammaproteobacteria bacterium
GCTACTTTAGAAGCCTTAATCTGGATAGATGCACCTGTCTGTGGGTTACGACCTGTGCGTGCTGCACGATCTCTAACAACAAAAGAGCCAAAGCCTGTTAACTGTACGCCATCACCACTCGCCATAGCGCCAGTAATTGCATCGGTTGTTGCGTTAAGTGCGCGTCCTGCATCTGCTTTAGAAAGGTTTGCTGCTGATGCGATTGCATCGATTAATTCTGATTTGTTCATTTCTTCTCCTCGAAAGTTTATTAAAAATACTAAATGCTAAAGGTTCGTTGTACAAGGAGGTAAGAGAATGAAAAACATACTTATCATAAACTACTAACCCCCAACATCTAGCCAACTCAATTATAAGGAAATATTTGAGCAATATCAACAAATTGCGGAAAAAAAAACCAACCTCACTTATTGTTTTCTTTCATGGCTCTTTGCTTGTCTCTCTGCCAGTCTTTTGCTTTAATATCTTGACGCTTATCATGGTCTTTTTTTCCTTTAGCTACGCCAATTTCAAGCTTGACCCTGCCTCTTACCCAATATAATTTAAGTGGCACAACGGTCGCACCTTTTTGGTTAATTTTGTCTTTAATTCGATTAATTTCTAAGCGGTTCAGCAATAACTTTCTCGTGCGAGTCGGATCGGGATTGACATGTGTCGATGCATTCGCCATTGGAGAGATATGTGCGCCGAATAAAAACAGCTCATTATTTTTTAAAATAACATAACCTTCTTTGATTTGTACTTTGTTATCACGCAGGCTTTTAACTTCCCATCCTTCTAAAGATAGCCCTGCTTCGAGGCTTTGTTCGATAAAATAGTCGTGTCGTGCTTTTTTATTAACGACTATCGTATTTGAACTTGATTTAGATTTTTTGGATTTTTTACCCATAATAGTTACCGACTGATATTACCCATGCATCATATTTCTAAAAGTGCGATTGTGCCCTATTCTTGTGAACAAATGTACCAACTGGTTAATCAGGTTAATAACTATCCTGAATTTCTCAACTGGTGTTCATCTGCCTCCATTTTAAATCAAACTGATGGTGAGATTACCGCTTCGGTGAGTATTAAAAAAAGCGTTTTTAATCAAACTTTTACCACGATTAACACGCTCACAACTAACCAGCGTATTGATATGCAACTCAAAGACGGACCTTTTAATCATCTTAGTGGTGCTTGGATATTTACTGCATTGAGTGACAAGGCTTGCAAAGTCGAGCTTGAATTAGAGTTTAACTTCTCTTCTAAGGTTGTTGATGTGGCTATTGCCCCTATTTTTACCTCTATTGCCAACTCTCAACTTGATGCATTTGTCACTCGTGCAAAACAAATTTATGGCTAGTAATATTGTCCTGTTTAACAAACCGTTCGGTGTATTGTGTCAATTTAGTGGTGAAGATAAAAACTTATCTAACTATATTGACATTAAAAACATCTACCCTGCAGGACGACTAGACAAAGATTCAGAAGGCTTAGTCATTCTTACCGATGATGGAAAGCTACAACATCAAATTTCACACCCAAAATTTGATAAAGAAAAAACCTATATTGTTCAAGTTGATGGTCAGATAAGTACAGAGGCGATTGATCAGTTGTGTCGTGGTGTGACACTCAAAGACGGCCTGACTAAACCCGCTAAAGCTTTAATCATCGACAAGCCTAGCTGGATTTGGGACAGAACCCCGCCAATACGGATAAGAAAGGACATTCCCACTTCTTGGATTGAGTTAAAAATCACCGAAGGCAAAAACCGACAAGTTCGGCGCATGACGGCGCATGTTGGCTTTCCAACACTCAGGCTTATACGTGCCCAGATTGGCGATTGGAAACTCAATAATATCAGTCTTGGAAAGTATGAACACCTTTGAATTGGCCTTTGATGCGTTAATGTGTCATGACACCCTTGATAAAATTAAATTGGTTAATCAGCTTCATACGTTAAAAGAGCAGTTGGCACTTAACTATCAAAGCGAATATCTGATTTCTCCCGTTAAAAACCCAGGTAGACCGGTAAAACCAAACTTAGTCAGGTTTCAATCTATCCCCAAAAGGGATAAGTCTGATCTTGGCTTTATTAAAACCATTCATGCTATTTGTCATATTGAGTTTAATGCTATTAATTTAGCATTGGATGCTGTGTATCGATTTCAACACATGCCTGATACATTCTACCAAGACTGGATTCAAGTCGCTTTTGAAGAATCACAACACTTTCAATTGCTGAATAACTACCTTGTTGAACTGGGTTATCAATATGGTGATTTTGATGCGCATAATGGCCTATGGAAAATGACTCATGAAACTGATTATGATGTACTTGCTAGAATGGCGCTGGTGCCTCGCGTACTAGAAGCCAGAGGCCTAGATGCGACACCAAAAATTCAAAAGCGTTTCAAACACTCTAAATTTGAAAAAATGGTGGATATTCTACAGGTGATTTTTAATGATGAAATTGGTCATGTAAAAATTGGCAATACTTGGTTCCACAGCCTTTGCCAACAAAGGAATTTAGACCCAATACAAGCCTTTGATCAATTAATACAAAAACACATTGGCGAATCTTTACGTGGTCCGTTTAACATTGAAGCCAGAAAATTAGCCAATTTTTCCAAAAAAGAACTGGATTATCTGCAGGCTTTATAATATTATTTTAATCCAACCAACCAAGTGTCAATGGTGTCAGTTAACACCTGTACAGTACCATTTTCTTTGTAATAATGGTCAGCACCTTTAATAACTTTTTGTGCATTTTGCTTATTGCCAGAAACATCCATTAACACTTTTCTAGATTCTGATAAACGAACAACACCTGGAAAATCTTTTTCACCATAGACATCCAATACTGGTTTCAGCATAATATCTAACGGGAAGCGCTTAATGACTTTTTGCTTGTAATCCGTTGCACCCATGCCAATACCCACATAGGCACTAACCTTATCATCGCCATATTTATCAAAATAACTCATTGACATATGCGCACCACAACCATGAGAAACCAAAACAATATTATCAACACCGCGTTGTTTATAAAAATCAATGGCCGCTTCAATACGCTCATGTGCATAAGGGAATATAGGCACATAATCATAATAAGTTGCATTTTTATCTAACACTGGCATTTGTACTGAAAGCGTATGCCAACCTTTTTCTGCCAAACCAACCCTAAGCGGTTTGATTGTATTTGACCAATTCGCATGATAACCACGAGAATGCAGGATAATAACGCCACCTTTAGGGGTGTCGGTATCTGGCTCCATATAGATACTAAAAACTTCTTTATCTTCTGCGAGTGGAAGGTATTCAACATCACCATCCATCACCGCTTCTTCGATTTCTCCTATCATGCGTGTTTCACGCTCAAAGTCTGGTTTATCATTGGTAAACTGATTAAAAGTTTTCTGCAATACAGAGGGATCAAAATCTCCAATTTTTGACAAACTTGGAAACTTAGGAATGTCATCCAGACTAAATAAAGCAAAACTTGCATGTGATAACATTAATACTAATGTTAATAATATTTTATTCAACATATTTCTCTCTCAATTTTTCTAAAGCAAGTTTCGCTTCAGGGTGATTATTATTACTGGCTCTGTTGAACCAATAGTAGGCTTGTTTAATATCGCCTTGATCTAAAAACAACGAAGCTAGATTAAATTGCGCATATTCATCTTCTTGCTTGGCAGCACTTAACCACCAATCATACGCCTTTTGCGTATCCTTCTCAACACCTCTACCTTCATAATAAAGCATTGCCAACTCACTTTGAGCGTAAGGCAAACCTTGTTTAGCGGCTTTATTAAACCAAGAAAAGGCAGTTTTTTCATTTTTTTCTGCACCTAAGGCATGCAAATAACTCAAGCCAATATTATTCTGCGCAGCAGCATGATCAGCATTTGCAGCTTTTAACATCCATTTAAAAGCGTCAATATTACGCCCACGCTGGGAGTAATCATAACCGATTTGATACCAAGTATCAGCCGGATCACCAGCAACAACGGTTAAATTTAAGGCAAAAAAAAGGGACGCTATTAACGCCCCTCTTTTTAAACTAATGGTCAACAACTATTTAGTTGTTAAGCCCAACAATTTCCAATCATTCATACCACCGCGGTAGTATTTGATCTTGCTTTGTGGGTAACCCATCGTTAACAATGCTCTAATTGAAGCTGGAGACTGACCACACCATGCGCCATTACAGAACAAGTATAAAGTCTTAGCGTCGTCGTAATCTAATACACCATCAAGATCTTTAACACCAAATGTTTCAACCATCAACTCAACAACAGCCATAGGGTCTTTAGCTAACGCCTTAGAATTAAGCTTTGTAAATGGAACGTTTACTGCGTGTGGGATTGTACCTTTCTTAACCCAACCCGGTGTACGTGCATCAACAACCAATACTGAAGTGTCGCCATTCGCAGAATCACGTGCTGCATGAATCACATCTAACTCAGTTACTGTTTCAACTGCTGCTGGTGCAAATGGTTCAGTTGGCTGAATACAGAATGGTGGACAAGGACGTGAAGTCTTTGCAAATGCCGGATCAACTAAGTTGCCGTTATCTGCATTACGAGAAATACCCGCAACTTCCAACACACCTTTAACGATACCAACTGGCTTACTAGCTTTTTTAACTGGTGCTGGCGCAGAAGAACCGTTGTTCCAATTGTGACTTGCTGGTAAAAAATCAGCTGTCACGCCTAAAGCAAATGTCGAAGCAATTGCCACTACTAATAATTTAGTTTTCATAATAATCTCCTAAAGTTAAAAAAGGTGCTTAAAGTAAGCACCTTTTTAAATCAATTATTTAGTTGTTAAACCTAAAGATTTCCAAGCGTTCATACCACCACGGTAGTACTTAATCTTGTTTTCAGGGTAACCCATCGTCAACAATGCTCTAATTGAAGCTGGAGACTGTCCACACCATGAACCATTACAGAACAAGTATAAAGTCTTAGCACCGTCGTAATCTAATACACCGTCAAGATCTTTAACACCAAATGTTTCAACCATCAACTCAACAACAGCCATAGGATCTTTGGCTAACGCCTTAGAATTAAGCTTTGTAAATGGAACGTTTACTGCGTGTGGGATTGTACCTTTCTTAACCCAACCCGGTGTACGCGCATCAACAACCAATACTGAAGTGTCGCCACCAGCAGAATCACGTGCTGCATGAATTACGTCTAGTTCAGTTACTGTATCAACTGATGCAGGCGTGAACGGTGCTGTTGGTTGAATACAGAATGGTGGACAAGGACGTGATGTCTTTGCAAATGCTGGATCAATTAAGTTAGCGTTATCTTGGTTACGTGAAATACCCGCAACGTCCATAACACCTTTAACGATACCAACTGGCTTAGCTGTTACAGCCGTTGATGCTAATAATGCTACTGATGCAGCACTTACTACTAATGTTTGAAGTTTCATACTTCTCTCCTCTTTATATAAAAAATAACTCATTATTGAGCTTTATTGTTAACTCCCCCAAGAAGCGGAACTAAGAATTCTTTGTTTGTTAATCGCAGCTTGGCTCTTCTTCCAAATTGTGATTAGCGAAAAAGTCCATAACACACTCTTCTTTTTCGTCGTCTTCTTTACCGTCACAAAAATCTTGTGCACCATCACGAATAACTTGTTTCTGTGGTTCCGTCGCATTAGCACCTAGTGCTGGAATGTTGGCGAATACATTAAAACTTAATAAAAATCCAAATAACATTGCTAATTTTTTCACTACTCTCTCCTTGTTTTTATTGCCCAAAATTACTGTTATACCATCACCGTCAATGATTACAAGTTTTTTTTTGACTATTTGAATATCATGATATGCTAATAATTAAGCGTTCATTATGAGCAATATCAAAAAAACCAGTTCTTATTTAGTTCAATTCATCCATCGCTTGATTCGCTAATAGATCGGCCATTTCGTTACCCTTATCGCCACTATGACCTTTAACCCAATGCCAGTGCACATTGTGCTTTTCATTTGCCTTGTCAAGCTGTTGCCATAGATCAACATTTTTCACTGGTTTTTTATTGGCAGTCTTCCAGCCTCTTAACTTCCATCCTTTGATCCACTCGTTAATGCCACTCATGACATATTTAGAATCGGTATATAAATCAATATCGATCGTACTTGACTTAATGGCTTCTAACGCTTTGATGGCTGCTGTTAGCTCCATACGATTATTGGTGGTGTCTTTTGCACTGCCTTTGAGTTTTTTATCATGGTCGCCATATCTGAGCCACACACCCCAACCGCCAATACCCGGATTGCCTCGGCAGCCGCCATCGGTGTAAATAATTATTTTATCCATCAATATTTGTTTGTAACCAATATTCTAATAATGCCAAATGCCAAAGCCGTGATCCATTCAGTGCAGTCATATAGTGCTCTGGTCGATCAATCACTTTTTGTACAAAATCTTGATTATAAACACCACGATTCACACAGCTGCTAGATTTTAAAATATCGCTCATAAAGTCTAAAAATTCACCACGTACGTATTTAAGCGCTGGCATCGGGAAATAACCTTTCTTACGATCAATCACGCTATCGGGTAATAAACCGCGGGAAATTTGTTTAAGTGGGTGTTTACCCTCTTCACCCATCTTTAAACTCGGTGAAATACTAAGTGCGTGCTCGACTAATTGATAATCCATAAAGGGTACACGAGCTTCCAAACCCCAAGCCATGGTCATGTTATCGACGCGTTTAACCGGGTCGTCTACCACTAAACGGGTGATATCAGTACGAAACACTTTATCCATAAATTCATCAGCATTGGCTTTGGCAAACTCCTTGTTTAACCAAGACTCAGTATGGTTGCCAGAGTGATAGCGCTGATTAACAGTTTGTAAATACTCTTCATAAGGTCGATCCACATAATGTTTGGCGAAGCGCTCTACCTCGGTGCCTGATTCAGCTTGCATGCGTGGATACCAAAAATACCCCGCAAAGGCCTCATCAGCACCTTGCCCTGACAGTACAACTTTAATCTGTTTGGATACTTGCTCTGAGAGTAAGTAAAAAGCCACCGCATCTTGACCCACCATTGGTTCTGCCATATTGGCCACTGCCTCTCCTAAGCGTGGCAATACTTGTGAATTACTCACCACGTATTTTTCATGTTTAGTGTTAAATTTTTTAACAATTTGATCGGAATATTCAAACTCAGAACCCGCTTCATCATCAATGTCTTCAAAACCGATCGAAAAAGTGCGAATGTCTTTATGCCCTGCCTCATGCAACAAGCCCACCAATAGTGAAGAATCTAACCCCCCTGATAGCAACACGCCAATCGGTACATCAGCAGCATTCATTCTTTTAAGTACGGCTTGAGTTAATAACTCATGTGTGCGTTCAATATGTTCGGCATCACTTAGCTCAGATCTTTGCGCTTTGGGTTGCCAATAAGTTTTTTCTACCACTTTACCTTTGGCATTAATCGTCAAGGTAGTGGCTGGTTTGATTTTATTCACACCATTTAAGATGGTGTTAGGCGCGGGCACTACACCATGCAAAGATAACTGCTGTTGTAGTGCAACTGAATTAATACCTGTATTAGCGCCAATAGCCACCAAAGCTTGGGTGTTAGAAGCAAAGCTAAAGACTTGATCGGTCAAACTAAAATACAAGGGTTTAATCCCCATACGGTCACGTGCAACAAATAGCAGATTGGTTTTTTGATTCCAAATACAAAAAGCAAACATGCCATCTAAGTGGGTGACACAATCCTCACCCCAGAAATGATAAGCCTTAATAATAACTTCCGTATCTGAATGTGAGAAGAAGGTATAGCCTTGTTTGATTAAATCTTGGCGTAACGATTGATAATTGTAAATCGTGCCATTAAAGACCAACACCAAGTCTAGTGTTTCATCTTTCATCGGCTGTGCCCCATAATTTGATAGATCAATAATACTAAGGCGTTGATGACCAAAACCAATCTTGCCATCTGCCCACTGCCCAGAAGCATCCGGGCCACGCCTAGCGATCTTGGACATCATCATGCTTAATGTTTCAGACTGAACTGACTTATAATCAAATCTTAGTTGGCCGCAAATACCACACATATCAAACTTAGAGAGAATGTAAAATAAAGCTATTTTATCAAGTAATAATCAGGACTTTAGCGTAATGGCACAAACACTCTACGATAAATTGATGGCGGCACATGTAGTGCGTGAAGAAGCAACCACAGCGCTTATCTATATTGATCGACAGCTGATTCATGAAGTCACCTCACCTCAGGCCTTTGAAGGCTTGGAAATGGCGGGCAGAAAGCCTTGGCGTCTTGATGCTAATTTGGCTGTTCCGGATCATAACGTACCTACCACAGAGCGTTCAAGTGGTGTTACCGGCATTAAAGATCCAATTTCAAAAATACAAATTGAAACGCTGGATAAAAATTGCGAAATATTCGGTATTAATGAAATTACCATGAATGATATTCGCCAAGGTATTGTGCATGTGGTTGGCCCTGAGCAAGGTGCCACACTGCCAGGCATGAGTATTGTCTGTGGTGACTCACATACTTCTACCCATGGTGCGCTCGGTGCTTTGGCATTTGGCATTGGTACTTCTGAAGTAGAACACGTGCTAGCTACTGGTTGCTTATGGCAATCTAAATCTAAGAATTTAAAAATCGAAGTAAGTGGTGGATTAAATGAATTTGTGAGTGCTAAAGATGTGGCACTCTATATTATTGGCCAAATCGGCACAGCAGGTGGTACCGGTTATGCCATTGAGTTTGCCGGTACAACCATTCAAGGTTTAAGTGTTGAGGGGCGTATGACGCTTTGCAACATGGCCATTGAAGCTGGCGCGCGCGTGGGTATGATAGCTGTTGATGACAAAACCATTGAATACGTTAAAGGCCGCCCAATGGCACCAACGGGCGATGAGTGGG
>DNJI01000075.1 GCA_003489145.1 Gammaproteobacteria bacterium
TTGATGAATTTATCATTTATACCGCACCAATACTCATGGGTAGTCATGCTAACTCAATGGCGACTCTAGCACTCAAAAAAATGCAGGATAAAATTCAGCTCAATATTAACGATATTAGAATGGTGGGGGATGATATCCGCATAACCGCTAATATAAAAACATGAGCAGCTTAACCAACAAACGTATTGTTCTTGGCGTTAGTGGCTCAATTGCTGCTTATAAAGCGCCTGATATTGTACGTCGTTTGCAAGATTTAGGCGCTGAAGTGCGGGTTATCTTAACCCAAGGTGGTGCGCAATTTATTACCGAGCTATCCTTACAAGCCACCTCTAAAAACAAAGTTCATGATAATTTATGGGATAAAGAAGCCGAGCTATCCATGGGGCATATTGAATTAGCTAAATGGGCAGATGCGCTATTAATTGCACCAGCCAGTGCTAATACAATTGCCAATCTAACTGCAGGCAAAGCTTGTGATTTACTCAGTAGCGTGGTTTTAGCCAGTGATTGCCCAGTTTTAATTGCACCGGCGATGAATCAACAAATGTACGCTTCTAATGGTGTTCAAGACAATCTAGCCACACTTGTACAGCGTGGCATTCAAGTCATTGATCCTGCGCATGGGGCACAAGCCTGTGGCGATATTGGTGAAGGACGACTGGCTGAATCAACTGAAATCGCTAAGCAAGTAGGCTCAATGTTTCTATCTACTAAGCTGAGTGGCAAAAAAGTGCTAATCACTTTAGGTGCCACCATTGAAGCGATTGACCCTGTTCGCTACCTATCCAATCATTCTAGTGGCAAGATGGGTATGGCTTTAGCAGATGCTTGTATTGAGGCGGGCGCACAGGTGACATTAATTATTGGCAATATTTCTACTTCAATCAGTGAGCCTTCTAAGCAAATATATGCCAGCAGTGCCAAACAAATGTACCAATCAGTGATGGAAAATATCAAAGATCAAGACATCTTTATTGCCTGTGCAGCGGTGAGTGATTATTCAGTAAAAAACCCTAAAAATCACAAAATCAAGAAGTCTAATCAAGTGCTCACAATAGAGCTCACACCAACCAAAGATATTTTAAAAGATGTTTGTCAATTACCGCAAAAACCCATTTGCATTGGTTTTGCTGCAGAGACACAAAATTTACTTGAAAATGCCCAAAACAAGCTTAAAAACAAGGGTTGTGATGCTATTATTTTAAATGACGTTTCAAGCGCTGATTTAGGCTTTAAAAGTGATGAAAATGCCGTGGTATTTATCGACCATAAAAGTAGTATAAAACTGGCAAAAAACAGCAAACAAAAGCTGGGTCGAAAAATCATTGAAATCATCAATAAAAAGTTTTTATAAATAACGAAAAACCTTGTTAAATCAACACTCAATAGAGTTACTCACAAAACTGTGGATAACTCTGTTAATATCTTATCAAAATCTATGAAAAACACCGATATATTGCGGTTTTCTATGGTTTTGAATAAAAACTAAACAATTTATTTTTTTAATTAAAAATCAATAACTTATAAAAATTTACTGCAAATGATTATATTAGAGAATGCTCATTTACATCGCCAACAATCCATAAGAGGATAACTTTTGATGTTCCACGTATTAAATCAAGTGTTTCACGAAATATTAGACTATCATAAAATAGTAATTATTTAATTTAATTACTATCCCATTTTATTGTTAATTTTATGCTGATTTACGCCCTAAATTTTCTACTCGGTATCAGCGTATTTTCGTTCAAAAATACACTTGAAATATCGAGTAATGAATGGGTTTTAATTTTGTGTGGTTTTTTAGCAATTTTTACACTCTTTAAACACCAAAAACCACTGTCACTTAACGGTTTGGTTTTTTTACTGGGTTTTGCCTGGATGGGCTGGTTCTCTGTACAAAATTTAAACACCCATGTAGATGAGATTTACCTCAATCAATCGATACTTGTTACCGGCGTAATTGTAGATTTACCCGAAGCCTCTACCGATAAAACCAAATTTATTTTTTATGCTAATTCTCCCTTTAAAAGTCGACTTAAACTCTCATGGTACGGCAAAAATCGCCCTGCTTTACAAACGGGTGATGCCTGGCAATTACAACTCAAACTTAAACGCAACAATGGCTATCAGAATTTAGGTGGATTTGATTACGAACAATGGTTGTTTTACAAACAGATGGGTGCAACGGGTTATGTCAGGTCTTCAAAATCTAACCAACTGATTCAAGTTAATCAAACCAATTCAATGGATCAATTTAGACAAGATCTTCGTTATTCATTACAGCCATTCTTACAGGCATTAGATTTTGGTGGTGTGGTCAATGCATTGATTATTGGTGACCGATCTTTTATTAAAGAATCACATTGGGAACTATTTAAAGACACCAATACCACGCATTTAAGTGTCATCTCCGGGCTGCACATTGGTTTGATTTCTGGGTTTGTGTTTTTATTGGTACAATTTTTATGGCGTCGTTGTCAGCGTTGCTGTCATCAGATTCCAGCCCAAGTATTGGCCGCCTATTTTGGATTACTCTCGGCTTTTTTATATGCATTGATTGCAGGCTTTTCTATCCCAACAGGTAGGGCTTTTATTATGGCTGGCGTGGTTTTTGTTAGCTTGATTCTACGGCGACATCATAATGTCTGGCAACTCTATGGCTTGGCACTTATTTTGGTATTAGCTAATAATCCACTGAGTATTTTCAGTGTTGGTTTTTGGCTATCGTTTTACGTAGTTGGGGTTATTATTTATGGCGTTAAACAACATCAGGATAAGTCTTGGATGTTTCGACTGCTTTATATACAACTGTTAATTAGTGTCGCTACACTACCTTTAATTGCTTGGTTTTTTGCCTCAGGCTCTTTGCTCTCACCGATTGCCAATCTAGTTGCCATTCCTGTCTTTAGTTTTATTGTCACACCACTATCTTTAATCGGTGCAATATTGGTACTTATTGGCTTGTCGTATCCGGCTGAATTAAGCTTTGCAGTGGCCGATCAAGCTTTGGCTGGGCTTAGCTATTTTTTAGGCTTATTACAGCAGTTTGAGTTTAATCAATGGCATTACACTCAAACACAAACGCTCGATTTAATTTTATTTGTACTGGCTGTTTTTATCACACTCACACCAAAAGGCTTAAAACTACGACTGTTATCAGTGCCGATATTGGCCTTAATGTTACTTGTACCGAATGAAAAAATCGCACAAAATACAGCTTTAATCACCATCCTTGATGTGGGGCAGGGGATCTCACATGTGGTGCAAACACAAAATCACACGCTATTGTTTGATACCGGTGCTCGATATCCTTCCGGTTTTAACTTGGGGGGAAGTGTGATCAACCCCTTTCTCAAAGCCAAACAAGTTAATGTCTTAGATAAAGTCATTGTTTCGCATGCAGATAATGATCATATCGGTGGTCTAACTGATGTACTGCAAGCAATTAAAGTCAAAGAAATACTCACCTCAACACCGAATAAAATCACCCGACAGTCATCCCTTTGTTACGCTGGGCAACAATGGCGCTGGGACGGTGTACTGTTCGAGATATTAAGTCCTACTAAAAATACGCGCTTAAAGGGTAACAACGCCTCATGTGTTCTAAAAGTTTCTACCGATCAGTTTTCAGTGCTAATGAGTGCTGATATTGAGAGAAAAGCCGAAAAACAATTGGTGAAACATCAACAAGAAAAACTCAATAGCGATATTTTATTATCTCCCCATCATGGTAGTAAAACCTCTTCTACACAAGCGTTTCTCGACGCAGTTTCACCTTCAATAATTATTATATCAAGCGGTTATCAAAACCGCTTCAACCACCCCGCCAAACAAGTGACTGATCGATACAAAGCCAATAAAATAAAAGCAATCAACACTAATTGTGCAGGTCAAATAAACATTAAATTGGGCGCTGAAATTAGTATTAACGAATACAGAAAAGACCATGCACGTTACTATAATCGGCAGTGTTCAGATCTTTAAGCGTAATTAATTTGACTCACATGATTGCCTAGCAGCGCATCAACTTCGCTTATCAGCTGCTGATTTGGCTTCACAAAATACTCTTCTGGCAACAATAATTGACCTTCAATATTATCATTTTGATACAAAAATTTGACTGGGCATTGTCCGTGATGCTGATGCAACACATCGGATAATTGATTAAATAGTACATGATGCTCAACATTAAGCGCTATTTCAACGCTTTTAAAATAGCTATCAAAAATATCAACCTTATCAACAATTATTTGATACTCATCGCCAAATTTAGAATTCTTTTTAATTTTTCCAGATACCACCACAATATCATCAATAACGAGTTTATCACTCAGTAAAGGCAATACTCTTGGAAAAATAACAGCATTTATTTTCATCGAACCATCTTCTAAGACAATATTGGCCATTTGGTCACCATTTTTAGTGGTGATATATCTAAGCTCTGAAATCAAAGCCAGAACTTGTACCTCCTTGTTGTT
>DNJI01000093.1:0-855 GCA_003489145.1 Gammaproteobacteria bacterium
CGCAAACTTAATGGCTTCTAATGGATTGGTGCCACCATCTGCTGCTAAGTATTTACTAAAACGAATACCGTGGCGTTTGTTCATATCGATAGCAGGAATAGCGGTATCAAACAGCACTTCAAAATCAGAGTCAAAATCAATGATGTTAAATCGGTCGGTTGGCTTGAGTCGGTTGATGGCTTGAATCAATGCGTTGGTTGCTTGCTCCATTGACGAGCCCATCATCGAGCCTGAAGAATCAATAATAAAAATAACTTCTCTGGGTGTGTGGCTTTGTTTAAAAACCTCATCAGCCGGTGGCGTTGCCATCAGCATTAGATAATGATCATCGCCCTTTTGTTGTGTAAATAAGGCTAAGTCCGGAGTCAGTGTTTTGTGCGCTTGCCAAGTGAGTTCAAAATCACGGTTGGCCTGGGTATTTTTAAGGCTAATGTGTTTGGTGAGTTTGTCAGTTTCTACAATGCTAATCTGATGGTATGGGGAAACAATACTGTCGGTATTAAAACCGGCTTTGAGGTTGATGCTTATCGCTACAGGTCGGTCAGCATTTGCATCGGTCGGTGGGGTGATTTTGCTAGCATCTTTTACGCGATGAGTATTGGCCTTGTTACCTAATGCATTTGGCTGAGTGCTGATCTTTTTTCCCGGAATATAGCGCTCACCAACAATCATGGGAAATCGGATTGAAAATTGGTCATGATCAATGCGTACTGCTTGCTGATATTCAATGGCGATTTTGATGGTTTCTCCGGGGCCGATATTAGCGACTTTGGTAGTGAAAATATTGGGGCGTTGTTGTTCAACTAGAGATACTTTTTTGCCTGCCTTTTTGGCTTGGTTATAAAGCTTTTTAGC
>DNJI01000093.1:1246-3592 GCA_003489145.1 Gammaproteobacteria bacterium
TCTAGATGATCGACAGCTGAGTCTGCAGGCAGTGGAAATACATACACACCTTCCACCCAGTCGTTAGAGGGGTTGGTAAAAGTTTGGGTAAGCTTGACCCGATTAATGGTGCCAGTGATATCCATCTGTACTTTGGTATCAAGGGCGATTTGGGTAAGGACAGATTTGTCACTCAAGGTATAAATGATGGCGCCTGATGCAACTTCATTAACAGGATTCACCGTGGATGTTTGTACTTGGCTTGGTTTCTGTGCAAAAGAGATATCCGCTCGAATGAAATTTGAATAAAACAATAACATTGCAGTAACAAGTACGGCGATGATGCTTAAGGGTTTGGTGTATTGCATGGTAGCTTCCGTTTTGGTTGAAAGCCGTTATTATCTAAAATGAAGATGAGGTACTAATGTAGTTTGTGTGTTTTATTAATGAAGTATAAAAAAAGGCCGCATAAGCGACCTTTAAAGTTGATGATTACTAAGGGTTTATTTCCATTCAGTACAAGCGGTTACCTCATCAACATTGCCAAATCTATCTGATTGACGTTTAGTGCTGCATTGTCTTTCTTTGGGCATGGCAGGCACATTTACAATCTTATCAATATAGATAATTTTTTCTACAATTTTTTCAACGACTATTTCTTTAATGACTTCAACTTCAACCGGCACTTCTTGAATAATCGTTACTGGCTTTTCACAAATTCTATTTTTTAATTCTTCTACTTGTGAAACTGTCCATTTTTTGGTGTCGCCTGGTAGTTCAAAAATATAGTTAATGCCATCAATCACCTTGCTAAAACCTGTATCGAGTGTCGCACCAAGATCTTCAAGGTTTTTAAAGCCTTCAACTTTGCTGTTGGCAAAAGTAGTGGATGTTGTTAATGCTGCTGCAATAGAGATTGCAATAATGTGTTTTTTCATTTGTTTGATTCCTGTTAATTTGAGGAGATATTATAAAGTTCATGGTGAACTTTATGTGTTTTTTATTAGATTTTTCTAATGTGTTTTTTGTTGAACTTTTTTAGCGCTTAAATACCAATCTTTGGCTTGTTTTAATTGCTGCTCAGTGATGTCCATATCCATGATTCTGAATAGCTTTATCGTTTTGCTTGTTTTAGTTTTGATAGGTTTCATATTTTCTCGCAGTGACAATATAACGTAGCGTGTTGTCTTTAGTAAAGCCATCAAATGGCCAAGGGGTGACTAGCTTTAGCTCATCGGTGTTGGTGATTTCTATTTTGGTTTTATCCAGATCAATAATACTAACGTCAAGCACGCAGTATTGATACTCTGTACCCATCTGATCGTTTAAGATAATTTGATCATTTAGATTGATATTTTGTAAAAAGATAAAATGATGATGTGCATGAATAATCACAGTGCCACAATCTCCTGGTAAGAAGCTTGAGGGCGATCTTCCTGGGCCGAATAATAGAGCATCTTCACCATCACCTTCGAGCACCACAAACTCTTGATCATGCTGTGGTGCGCTTAACATAAAGACTGGGAAGACGTTTGAACTTGACCAGTGTTTTTGTTGCATTTCTTCTCGCATATTGTATTCCTATAATAAGGTGACCAAAGCCGGGGCAACAAGGAATGCCATTGACCTTGGTCGGGTACCTCAACTATCAAAAAGGAGGAGGGATGATAGTTGTTGTTGAGGTTCGTTAAATCGTATAAATATTGTTTCTATCTGCGTTAGCCTTACTCACAAGGTAGCCCCCTGCTAAACCTGCAAGCAGCATTAAAGTAGAAACAATGGTTAAAAAATCGGTACTATGCATGGCAGAAGATTGGCTTTTTAAAAGCTTTACTTGGGCCATCAAATCTGTATTGGCTTGATCAAAGCTGTTCATCTTGTTACGCAACTTACCCAGCTCTAATATTTGTGTATCGTATTCGATAGATTCTGCCTTTAATGCACTAACTGATTGACGCTGCTGATCAAGTGCTTGCTCTAGCTCAACAATGGTTTGCTGGTGGGCTTGGTTATTTTTCTTTAGCTTGGTCATTTGCTTTGTCTGTTGTTTAAGCTTAGCATTAGAAGCTTGCATAGGCTTGGCGTCAGTAAGATATCTACTAATAATCCAACCGGGTTTGCCCTGATATTTAATATGGCTCCAGCCGTTGGTTTGTTTTTTGATTAAAGTCACTGGTGTGTGAATACCTAACTTAGTAATAATATTGTCTTTAGCAATCGAAGCCTCTGAGCGCATCGGTATTTTGACCTCATTACCAATATATTGGGTAGAGTTGGCCATAACACCGCTGGAAAATACAACTAAGAGGAGGAGTTTGCGCATGAGATTTTTTATCCAATTTACTAAAAACAATGCCCACAGTTTAG
>DNJI01000091.1:0-5793 GCA_003489145.1 Gammaproteobacteria bacterium
TTTATTTATACAACTACCTCACTTCCATAGTACGCCTCTTTTTATTTACATGATGATGATTTGAGTATAATTCAAACATATTAGCTTTTAGTAAGGGGTTCTAATGACAACTTTAGTCGGTGTAATTATGGGGTCAAAATCTGATTGGCCAACCATGAAGCATGCAGTAGAAATGCTTGAAGAATTTGGTGTGCCACATGAAGTCGAAGTGGTGTCTGCACATCGCACACCAGACAAAATGTTTGACTACGCCTCTAGTGCACAGACTCGAGGCTTAAAAGTGATTATTGCCGGTGCTGGTGGTGCGGCGCACTTACCGGGCATGGTTGCTGCTAAAACCATTGTGCCGGTATTGGGTGTGCCTATTCAATCTAAGGCGCTTAGCGGTCAAGATTCTTTACTCTCTATTGCACAAATGCCAGGTGGTATCCCTGTTGGCACACTAGCTATTGGTGATGCCGGTGCTAAAAATGCAGGCATCTTGGCGGCGCAAATTGTCGCCAATGAAGACGAGACTATTCGCGAAAAAGTAGCGGCATTTAGAGCTAAGCAAACCCAAGATGTCCTTGATAATCCAAATCCACAAGATTAACCGATGAAAATAGGTGTTTTAGGCGCGGGCCAACTGGGCAGAATGCTAGCAATTTCTGGCTATCCTTTGAATCACCAATTTGGTTTTTCAGGTAACTCTACTGACGAACCTTCTGCGCTTTTAGGCCACATGTTTGCACTTGAAGACAACAAAGACAATATTGAATCTTTGGTTGCTTTTGCAGATGTGATTACTTATGAAAGTGAAAATACTGATGTGGCCATCGTTAAAGAAATCAGTAACAATATTCCTGTTTACCCTGGCGAAAAATCACTCTTCACCACACAACATCGTGGCCGTGAAAAAGCCTTATTTGATCAATTAAACATTCCTTGTGCACCGTATCAAATGGTGGACTCCGAAGCCGACTTAAAAACTGCCGTAGAACAAATTGGCCTGCCTGCTATTTTAAAAACAGCAACTGAAGGTTATGATGGCAAAGGTCAGTTTTTAATGCGAGACGAGAGCCAAATCACTGAAGCTTGGCAAAGTATGAATGGCGTTGAATCAATTCTGGAAGGTTTTGTCAATTTCAAACGTGAGCTGTCTTTAATTGCCGTACGTGGTATCGATAATGACCACAAATACTATCCATTAGTTGAGAACACTCACCATGATGGAATATTAAGACTCACCATTGCACCAGCTCAAGCTATTGAACCAGACGTACAAAAAACGGCTGAACATTACATGCAAACCTTACTCGATGAGATGGATCATGTGGGTGTGTTAACCATTGAATTGTTTGAAACTGAAGACGGCTTAGTGGTGAATGAAATGGCACCTCGTGTGCATAACTCTGGCCATTGGAGTATTGAAGGTGCTAACACTTCTCAATTTGAAAATCATGTGCGTGCCATTACCGGCATGCCACTCGGTGATACCACGCCAATACATACATTTAGCGCCATGGTGAATATTATTGGGAAAAATGGACCGACTGAGATTGCGCTTAATATGCCAAATGCACACTTACATTTGTACGACAAAACAGAACGCGCCGATCGCAAGTTAGGACATATCAATATCACGGCTAGCACTCAAGCAGAGTTGACCAACAGCATCGAAAAACTAAAAGACTTTCTACCTTAACTTTTGTTAAGTGATTTAAACTGCTCTGCTAATCCGACTTCTAATTTATAAGCCTCTTTTTCACTAACGGGTTTGTCACGCAAATGTTGAATCACATGAATCATTTCATGGCAAAAAGCGGTAATAAATTGACTTGTTGTTAAATCTTTTTCGATATCGATATAAAACTTACCTTCACCTTCATGGTCTGTCCACGCCTCAGCATGATCCACATCTTGAATTCTTAAGTCTATATCGACTGGTTTTTTAATAGAAAGTGCTTGAGAGCAGAAGTAATAAAGATCTTTAGCTAATTGTTGTTGAGATTTTGTACCACCTTCAATATAAATCACTAGCCAAAACGCTTATCCAAATAAGCCATAATATCCGATGATTCGTACATCCAAGTAATATCACCACCCTCTTTGACTCTCAAACAAGGTACTTTAACCTCGCCACCACCTGCTAATAGTTCAGCACGGAACTGGCCGGCTTGAGCATTACGCGTTTCCATTGGTAAGTTAAGACGCTTAATAGTGCGGCGTGTTTTAATACAGAATGGGCAAGCGTAAAATTGATACAGCTTCAAGGATTCAGCTTGCTTGTTAACTTCAGCTTGTTCCGATTCGCTGCGCTTGATTTTTTTAGGAGAAAAAACCCAATCAATTAATACAATTAATCGACCTAAGCCTTCTCTCATTCCTTTAATTAAGATTTTCATTTTTCCTCTCTTGCCGTATAGGCGGTTAATGTATTTTCTAATAAAGTGGCAATGGTCATTGGCCCAACACCACCCGGTACAGGTGTAATCCATGAGGCTTTATCTTGTGCTGTATCAAAATCTACGTCACCAGACAAACTGCCATCGTCTAGGCGGTTAATGCCAACATCAATCACGATGGCACCGTCTTTAATCCAATCGCCTTTGATCATTTTTGATTTACCAACCGCCACTACCACAACATCAGCTTGTTTAATCTTGCTGGATAAATCTTGGGTTTTGCTGTTACAAATAGTAACGGTTGCACGTGCATTTAAAAGCTCCATTGCCATTGGACGACCAACAATATTTGATGCGCCTACTACCACGCAATTCTTGCTTGTTAGATCAACACCTATGGTTGCTAGCATTGTCATTACCCCTTTGGGTGTGCAGGGGCGTAAATGCGGCTTATTTTGCATCAATTTGCCAACATTCTCACTGTGGAAGCCGTCAACATCCTTGTTAGGATTAATCGCCTCAATCACTTGATTAGCGTCTAAATGACTCGGCAATGGCAACTGCACCAAAATACCGTCAATTTTGTCATCCTTGTTAAGACGTTCAACTTCAGCCAATAATGCTGCTTGGGTAATATCTAACGGTTTATTAATTTTCTCAGAATAGAAGCCAACCTCTTTACAGGCGTTGTCTTTATTACGCACATACACCGCTGAAGCTGGGTCATCACCTACCAAGATAACCGCTAAGCCAGGCTTGCGATCAAGCTTAGCCACTTGTTTGGCAATACTACTTCTTAATTTTTTTGCAATTTCTTTACCGTCAATAATCACTGTAAAGCCTCTCTTACTTTAGCCAAATCTTCAATGGTGTCCACACCAAATCCTGTTGCTTCACAAGCTGGCGCTACATGGATATCAAAACCCTCATTAAGTACGGTGAGTTGTTCTAATTTTTCCACTTGTTCGTAGACTGAACTATCCATGGTTAAATACTGCTTGATAAAACCTGATCGATAGGCGTAAATACCAATATGTTTAAAGCATATTGATTTATCAAAATCAGCTTCTTCTCTAAAGGCAGGAATGGGTGAACGTGAAAAATACAGCGCTTTACCAAATTTATCAAATACGACCTTGACGCAGTTTGGATCTAGATATTGATTTTTATCAATCACGTTTTCACACAAAGTCGCCATTTTCATCTCGCTCTTGGCTAAATTATTAGCGACTTGTTCAATTACACTGGCACCCAACATCGGCTCATCACCCTGAACGTTAACAATAATTTCATCATCGTTAATCGACATTTTATCCAACACTTCTGCAATGCGTGAAGTGCCGGACGTATGGTGATCGCCCGTCATACATGTGGTGGCGCCAAAATCATTCGCAATGGTTTCAATACGAGTGTCATCTGTGGCAATAATCACGCTTGAAGCGCCACTCTTAATGGCATTTTCATAGGTGTGTTGAATCAATGGCTTGCCGTGAATATCTTGCAATAATTTTGCGTTCAAGCGAGTGGATGCGTAGCGTGCAGGAATGATAACGGAAAAATCCATCAGCTTATTTTTCGTGCCTCTTCAATCAGTAAAACAGGGATGCCATCATTAATAGGATAAGCTAAGCCGCTAGCTTCACAAACCAGTTCATCGCCCACTTGTTTGAGTGGTGCTTTACTTTGTGGGCAAACTAGCAATTTAAGTAAGGCTTCATCAATCATAATTTATTTGTTAATTCAGTCAAAAAATCGTCGCTTAATTCAGCTTCAACATGCAAGTACCACATTTGATCTGTTGCGAACTCCCTACATTTTACACAATCCTTGGCGGTCATAAGAATAGGATAATCATCATCAAAAGCAAGATCTGTCTGAGCAAAGGCATGATGATCAGCAAAGGCATGCACCTCTACCTTAATATCCAGTTGCGTCAAAGTGTCAAAAAACCGTTGTGGATAGCCAATGCCTGCCACTGCATGACAAGTCTTTTGATTAAAAAAGTCTAGTGGTTGCTCTTCATTAGTGGCTACATTGACAAACATTAAGGCTTTTAATGTTGAAGTGATTTCGCCCACATGCTCTGCACCATTGTTAATAATAAAATCAACGGTTTTCAACCTTGATTCTGATTCTCTAAGTGGGCCAGCTGGCAAGAAAAAACCATTGCCAAAACGTCGTTTACCATCGACTACAGCAATCTCAATCTGCCTACCCATGGCATAGTGTTGCAGACCATCATCACTAATAATAAGATCGACATTATGATCAATAATTAAATCTTTAACTGCTTGAACACGATCCTTGTTCACCATTACCGGTACTTGGGTTTGTGTAGCAATTAGTGACGGCTCATCACCTGAAATACTGGCTTCTGTATTTTGGTCAACCAATAAACTACCTTGCTGATGTGTGCCGCCATAACCACGGGAAACCACGCCGACTCGCTTCCCTTGCTGCTTAAAATGATTCACCAATGCAATAACGATAGGGGTTTTTCCACTACCGCCAACGGTGATGTTGCCAACCACAACCACGTCTACATTGAAATTGTAAGTGGTTAATAATTTTGCTTGGTAAAAGAATTTTCTAATACGGGATAAAAGATAAAAAATACCTGAGACTGGCAACAATAAATAATTAACAAGCCCTCGATTATTTAGATTCATTACTAAAAGTTATTCCTACCTTTAAAACGCTAATTATGACAAAATATCAGCACTATGAGTGTTGAATTTAGTATTTCTAACCAATATTTGCGTTCCAATCGTAAAAAAGGCTTTGTTTCTTTTATTTCTGGCGTCTCTATGGTTGGGTTAATTTTAAGTGTGACGACACTTATCACTGTGTTATCAGTCATGAACGGCTTTCATAAGGAACTTAGAGACCGAGTATTAAGTGCCATTTCACACTCAACCATTAGCGAATATAGCGGCACGCTAACTGATTGGCAAACACTTAGACTGTCTATCAACCAAAATCCGCATGTGCTTGAATCATCACCTTATATTGAACGCTACGGCTTACTGAGCATTAATGGCAGATCACAAGGTGTTAGCGTGCGAGGCGTCGAACCCCATTTAGAAAAAAACACTTCAATCTTGCTCGACAATATTAAAAGTGGCAATGCTAATTTGGCTGGTGCTAATATCTTAATTGGTTCTGGCTTAGCCCTGCAACTCGGCGTCAATGTTGGCGATAAGATAACGTTGCTCACGCCTGAGATTTCAAGTAGCATTATTGGTATACAGCCTAGGTTTAAACGCTTTACCTTGAGTGGCATCTTTGATGCTGGCATTAATGAATACGATAACAATCTAGCCTTTATTCATCTTAACCAAGCTCAGAAGCTATACAACATGAAAGGCTTGGTTTCTGGCGTTAGACTCAAAGTAGATGACTTATTCGA
>DNJI01000091.1:6196-7880 GCA_003489145.1 Gammaproteobacteria bacterium
CAGAAAAAAGCCAATTTTATCAAAGCACTGAATCTCGAAAAACAAATGATTGGCATTGTCTTATCACTCATTATTGCGGTTGCCGCTTTCAACATTGTCTCAATGATGGTCATGGTGGTCACCGATAAAAAAGCAGATATTGCCATCCTTAAAACCATTGGTATGACACCCAAACGCATTGTCAAACTGTTCTTTTACCAAGGCATTACCATTGGCATTGTCGGTATTACCTTGGGTGTTATTTTAGGGGTTTTACTATCGCTCAATATTGAGTCTGTGGTGAGTGGCATCGAATCCATACTGGGTTTCCAATTTTTCCCTAAGGATGTGTTCTATATTAACCGCTTCCCTTCTGAGATTCATTTAAGTGATGTGATTACGGTAGCAGTTGGCGCCTTTGTTTTGGTTATTTTAGCTGCAATCTATCCAGCGAAGCGTGCCGGAAAAGTTGAAATTGCTAAGGTGTTAAACCATGAATAATTTAATTGAATGCCAGCAAGTAAGCTACCACTACAACAGTGGAAAAATCAAAACACCTGTACTTGAAGCGCTCAATCTAAGCATCAGTTCAGGTGAGTCAATTGCCATCCTAGGACAATCAGGCTGTGGCAAGTCTACCTTACTCAATTTATTAGGTGGAATGAGCCAGCCTAGCAAGGGGAAGGTGCACTTAAATGGTACTAATCTCGGGCAATTAAGTGAAGATAAAATTACCGAGCTTCGCGCTCAACACTTAGGTTTTGTTTATCAATTTCATCACTTATTAAAAGACTTTAGCGCCCTAGATAATGTAGCAATGCCGTTGTTGATTCGTGGTGATGATAAGCAAGTTGCTTTGACATCAGCTGGGGAGTTGCTCTCAAAAGTTGGCTTGAAAGACAGACTCGACCATCGACCTGCAGAACTATCAGGGGGTGAGCGCCAACGTGTTGCCATTGCGCGTGCTTTAATCACTCAACCAAGCTGTTTGCTAGCTGACGAACCAACGGGTAATTTAGACGCTAAAAATGCAGCCGACGTTCTTGGACTCATGATTGAACTCAATCAAGCGCAA
This sequence comes from Gammaproteobacteria bacterium, assembly GCA_003489145.1. Classification (GTDB taxonomy): domain Bacteria; phylum Pseudomonadota; class Gammaproteobacteria; order PS1; family Pseudothioglobaceae; genus Thioglobus_C. Next base: position 7,251 of record DNJI01000091.1, read on the forward strand.
AACTCGGCATTGGTTATGGTGACGCACGATAAAAAGATTGCTCAAAAAATGCAGAGAATCTTAATCCTGGAAAACGGACAGCTTAGCGAATCTTAGAATCTGTTCTAACTAATGTATTGCTGTCATCCACATAGCACAACCTTGGTGCGTAATTTTGGAGCTCTTGTTCATCGTACTGCGCATAGGCAGCAATAATTAATAAATCACCAACATCAGCCTTGTGTGCAGCCGCACCGTTTACAGAGATAACACCAGAGTTGTCCTTGCCACGAATAGCATAGGTGGTAAAGCGATTGCCATTATTAATGTTATAAATTTGGATTTGTTCAAAAGAACCAATACCAGCGGCATCTAACAATACACCATCAATCTCGCACGAGCCTTCGTAATCCAACTCGCTAGCAGTGGTAGTGACTCGATGAAGTTTAGCTTTTAGAAATGTACGTTGCATAATGTATCTATTTTAAAGTAAATCAAGTTAAGAATTTTATAAGTATTTTTCGAGTATTTTGATTTTCTACAAGGCGAATATTAAAAAATACAAAGGCGTGTAGTAAAGCTACGTAACTGAGTATTCTTTAATATTTAACACCGTACTCACTTTAGCGCCCCCCTTGAGGGGTGGAAAGT
>DNJI01000098.1 GCA_003489145.1 Gammaproteobacteria bacterium
GAATTCACCCATTTTAGAAAGTCCAAACCGGTGATCTTAGTCGCAGGTCTGATTTGGGGCTTGATCGGCTGGCACTATGCTCAAAATGGTATTACGCATGCGGCAGAAACGGCGATTCGACATAATTTATTAGAATATTCTGAGTTATTCTTGTTCTTACTGGTGGCGATGACTTACATTGAGGCCTTGCGTGAGCGCAATATATTTGAAGCATTAAAAGTCTGGTTGGTAAATAAAGGCTTTAGCTTTAGACAGTTATTTTGGTTAACAGGTTTCTTAGCGTTCTTTATTTCCCCTATTGCCGATAACCTTACTACAGCGTTGATTATGGGTGCCGTGGTGCTCGCGGTGGGTGGCTCTAATGTGCGTTTTGTTTCTATTGCCTTTGTTAATATTGTGGTGGCAGCGAATGCGGGCGGTGCCTTTAGTCCGTTTGGTGATATCACTACGTTAATGGTTTGGCAAAAAGGTATTGTTGAATTTTCGCAATTCTTTAGTTTATTTATACCATCACTGATTAACTTTTTGGTGCCTGCAGCGATTATGCACTTTGCTATTAAGAACGAAACACCTACTTCACATGAGGGTGATGTTGCAATCAAGCAGGGCGGGTTGTTGATTGGGCTGCTGTTTATATTAACCATTGCCACTGCCGTGAGTTTCCATAATTTCTTACACTTACCACCAGCGATGGGGATGATGACAGGCTTGAGTTATTTAATGATTGCCGGTTTCTTTATTCGTGGAAATTCAAAGAAAAATCACCCAGAAGACCAGCACTTTGATGTCTTTAACAAAGTGGCTAAAGCTGAGTGGGATACGCTACTGTTCTTCTTCGGTGTAATTCTCAGTGTGGGTGGATTGGGCTTTATGGGCTACTTGGCCATGACTTCTGAGATGATGTATGTAGAGCTTGGCACCACTAATGCTAATATTTTGGTCGGTGTGTTATCAGCGATTGTTGATAATATTCCAGTGATGTTTGCGGTACTCACCATGAATCCTGATATGTCATTAGGTCAATGGTTATTAGTTACCTTAACTGCAGGTGTCGGCGGTAGTTTACTATCCATCGGTTCAGCTGCAGGTGTAGCGCTGATGGGTCAGTCTAAAGGGTTGTATACCTTTGTCTCTCACCTTAAATGGATGCCAGTGATTGCACTAGGTTATGTGGCCAGTATAGCTGCGCATTTATGGATAAATTCAGCACTACTTGACGTACCAATTGGATAAAATAACTTTATTCATTGATGTTGGTAACACCGCAGTTAAATGGCTATTTGACGGTGATTATCAGTCAGTAGCAGTTACTGAATTTAGCCCGACACTTTTACCAAAAGCCAAACGAATTTTTGTTAGCTGTGTGGGTGATAAGATGCTATTAGAGGGCTTAAAAAACACAATATTTGTTGAGTCCCAAGCGACTTTTAACATCTTTAAGTCAGCTTATAAAAACGCTGATGAATTAGGCGTAGATCGCTTTTTAGCGATGATTGCCACTATTAATCAATACCCTGATCAAACCCGACTCATTGTTGATGCCGGCAGTGCACTTACTTTTGATTTAGTGTTGGCAGATGGTACACATCAAGGCGGTTTAATCATGCCTGGTTTAGGCAAGCTACGCCGAAGTTTTGATCAATTTTGTACTGAATCTCAGCAGTTACATAATCACAAATTGGCTGATAATACTAGTGATGCCTGGGCCTGTGGAACAGGGCAGATGTTCACTTCAGTGATCAACGCGCAAATTGAGCATTACTTGGATGAATTTGGTGATTTGGTTGTGGTGTTAAGTGGTGGCGATAGTAAGCTATTAGCATTAAGACTAAGTCATGCTGTCAAACTACAGCCAAATTTGGTATTAGAAGGCTTATCTATCTACGCGCAAACATTGACAGCATAGGTTTTAGCGCAAGGTATAATTCAAGCAATTTAATCAAGCAATCAGTACAATGCAAGACAATCGAGTTTTATCAGGCATGCGACCAACCGGTCGACTTCATTTAGGCCATTATCATGGCGTTTTGAAAAATTGGCTAGACTTACAAAACGAATATGATTCGTATTTCTTTGTGGCTGATTGGCACGCCTTTACCACGCATTATTCTGACAAAATTGATCTTGAAACCAATGTAATGGAAATGGTGGTTGATTGGTTGGCAGCAGGGATTAATCCGAACACATCGACAATTTTTGTACAATCAAAAGTGCCTGAACATGCAGAGCTACATTTGTTGTTATCAATGTCAACGCCACTTTCTTGGTTGGAACGTGTGCCTTCATACAAGGATCAACAGCTTAAATTAAAAACCAAAGACCTTGGTACTTATGGTTTTTTAGGTTATCCACTATTACAAAGTGCCGATATCTTAATGTATAAAGCGGGCTTAGTGCCGGTAGGTGAAGATCAAGTTGCCCATGTAGAGCTGACACGAGAAGTAGCCAGACGTTTTAATTATCTTTATGGACGTGAAGCCGGTTTTGAAGAAAAAGCTGAAGCCGCCATTACCAAGATGGGTAAGAAGCAAGCCAAATCTTACCGATCTTTGCGTAAAGC
>DNJI01000028.1:0-6099 GCA_003489145.1 Gammaproteobacteria bacterium
GAAGGTCAAGATTTTAGAGACAATCATCAAGCATTCGTTGATGCAAACTCAGTTGTATATGGTGCATCAAAAGATGACATGAAAAAGCATGAAAGGTTTAAAGCCAAACAAGCATTTCCGTTTGAATTGATTGCTGATGAAGATGGTGAACTGTGTGAAGTGTTTGGCGTATGGCAGTTAAAAAAATTTATGGGGCGTGAGTATATGGGCATTGTACGCTCAACTTTTATCATCAGCCCCGATGGTGATATCCTTAAATCTTGGGATAAAGTAAGAGTTAAAGGTCATGTTAACGAGGTCTTGGAAGCGCTTCAGTCTCTATGATAAAATAAAGCTTTTAACAATTTAAATATAGACAGTTATGAGTAAAGTTCAAATGGGCAGAAGCAAAGCAACAAGCAATTTAAGCGTTAGTATTCCTGATGCAGAAGGACGCAATATTGTTCTATATTTCTACCCCAAAGATGCAACATCAGGTTGTACGCTTGAAGGTCAAGATTTTAGAGATAACCACGAAGCATTCGTCAATGCCAATACAGTTGTGTATGGCGTTTCAAAAGACAATATGGCAAGCCATGAAAAATTTAAGGCAAACCAATCATTCCCATTTGAATTGATTGCTGATGAAGATGGCGCACTATGCGAAGCATTTGGTGTTTGGCAGTTGAAGTCTAGAAATGGCGAAGACAAGATGGGTATTGTGCGCTCAACTTTTATTATTAATCCTAATGGCGATATCTTAAAGTCTTGGGACAAGGTTGCAGTTGGTGGTCATGTTGATGAAGTGTTAGAAGCTGTACAAGCACTATGAGCAATGTAGATTTTGATGAGGTTGATAAGTTTGCCGCACTGGCTTCTCGCTGGTGGGATAAAAACTCTGAGTTCAAACCATTACATGATATCAATCCGCTGCGTCTAAACTACATCAAAGAGCATTGTGGTGGCTCGTTAAAAGACAAAGCCATTTTAGATGTTGGCTGCGGCGGTGGCATCTTAAGTGAGTCTATGGCTAACGAAGGCGCTACAGTTACAGGTATTGACATGGCAGAAGCCGGCCTTGAAGTAGCTAAACTACACTTACTTGAGTCGGGTCTTGATGTGGATTATCAAAAAATCCCTGTAGAAGAATTTGCCGAAAAACACGCCGGTAAATTTGACGTAGTTACCTGTTTGGAAATGTTAGAGCATGTGCCCGATCCAAGTTCTATTATTAAAGCTTGCGCCAAACTGGTCAAACCCGGTGGTCAGGTATTTTTCTCCACCATTAATCGCAACCCAAAATCTTACTTATTTGCTATTGTTGGTGCAGAATATATACTCAAACTTTTACCTCAAGGCACGCACGACTGGGATAAATTCATCCAACCCGCTGAGATGGATGAATGGGCAAGACACTCAAATTTATCACTAAAAGGTATGATTGGAATGACTTACAATCCTTTTACTAAAGTCTATAAACTAGAAGATGATGTCAGTGTTAACTACCTTTGTCACTACAGCAATTAGTCTTGTGTCAAATCTATATTATTGACTTATAATATAGATTATAGTATAATGCGCATTATGAAAAAAATATTAGCCATCACTCTACTTACCTCAACGCTATCAGCGCAAGCATTATCGCCAAATGAAATGTTAGTGGTGGTTGGTGCTGTTAAGTACTACAATGAAAATTGTGCAGGCTTGAACCACAATGGTGTTAAGCAAATGAACAAAGGCTTAAAAAGATTTAAGATGGATGAAACACCTATACCGATCTTAGAGCAAAATCCGTTGGCGATTTCTGGTTATCAAACCGCTGTAAAATTTGGCTGCATGGGCACCAAGCGTGAAGCGCATAAAGCAGGTTACGGCGAATATATCAACTAACTTTAGAACGTTGTATTGTATTCATCTGAATCATTCTGATCCTCAACACCTAATTCCAACACCACAAAAGCCACTGCATTGTATTTTTCATCAGACAAGCTCAAGTGCGCATGTTTAATGTTTTTACCCAATAGATATAAACGTAATTTCTCACTAGGAATAAAATACGGCTTACCGCTGTCATTGTTACGTACTGTCAAATCTTGAAAGCTAACAATCTTACCAATGCCTGTTCCTAACGCTTTGGCAAAAGCCTCTTTTGCAGCAAAACGCTTGGCACAATAGGATGCGCTATCGCCTTTGTTGGCAAACAATAACTGCTCATGTTCAGACAAAACCCTTCTAACAAAACCTTCTTTATTTTTGGTGAGTATGTGTTCAACACGTTCAATGTTAATAATATCGGTACCTACGCCGTAGATCATGATCTAGCACCTAGCATTAAATCTTTCATCTCTTGTGTTGCTGCTGCAAGACCAATAAATACCGCTCTAGCAATAATGGAATGACCAATATTAAGCTCTACAATCTCAGGCAACTCAGCGATTGCTATGGTATTTTCCATGGTCAATCCGTGGCCAGCATTCACTTGTAAACCAATCGAATGTGCGTAAGTTGCCATGGCTTTAATACGCTCAAATTCGGCCGCTTGATCATCGCCCATAGCATCGGCATAATGGCCAGTATGAAGTTCAATCACCGGTGCGCCACATTCTTTAGCAGCATCAATTTGATCTTTTTTTGCATCAATAAAAAGCGATACAATGACTTTTGATTCGGCTAATTGTGAACAAACATCTGTCATTCTTGAGATCTGTCCAGCGACATCTAGTCCGCCTTCAGTGGTGAGTTCTTCTCGTTTTTCAGGCACTAAGCAACAATCTTGAGGTTTGATTCTTGCAGCAATCAGCACCATCTCATCCGTAGCGGCCATTTCAAGATTCATCTTGGTTGTTAGCTGATCACGCAAAATCTCAACATCACTGTCTTGAATGTGCCGCCTATCTTCACGTAAATGCAAAGTGATACTGTCAGCGCCAGATCTTTCACACAGTAAAGCCCCTTCAATGGGTGAAGGGTAGTTTGTGCCTCTGGCCTCTCTAATGGTGGCGATATGATCAATATTAACGCCTAAAAAAATACTCATAAATTAACTCAATTTTTGGTAAAAAATAACTCGCGACTTTTTAATGGCTTATTACCCAACAACACATTCAAACGCTGTCGATTTAAATTACGACAGGCTTTTAATTGCTGCTTGTTGGGTGTTGTATCTAAGCACTCAGATAATAATAAATTTAATAAATTTCCCGATATTTTACCATCGGCTTGCTGAGAAAACCCAAGCTGAGGCTGATAGCTATAATTTTTATCTGTTTGGATTAAATCACCATCGACATCAACAGCATAATCCAGTCCGTAACCCAATTCTGACAAGAGATTATTTTCAAAAATTCTTAGTAGCCAATACTGATGTTGCTGATCCGAATCATTCATTTGAGTCACAAACTGCTGATACAACTCAAAAATTTGAGGATGAGGATCATGCTCATGAATCAATCGTGTAATTAGCTCATTCACATATAGACACAAAATAAGTGCCTCGCCTTTGATTTGCCTAGGCACATCCTCTACCTCCCAATGGGTGAGTGTTTTAAGCTCACCCTTGCCTGCATAAGAGATACGCAAATGTTGAAACATCTGAATATTGGCTTTTGCTTGACGAACCCCTCTACCAATTAGACGGATTCTGCCGTGATCCAGGGTTAAAAAATCTAACAACAATGAGTTGTCTTTGTAAGCTCTCCGATGAATCAAAAAAGCGGGTGTTAGCTCAACTCTAGCCATTTAACAGTTTCTCCCAAGCCTTGCTTGGGAGTTAATCGTAACCCAGTGAAGCTAAAGCACGCTTATCATCCGACCAACCGGTTGAAACCTTAACCCATAACTTAAGGAAAACTTTTCTATCTAAAAATCCTTCAATACTTTTGCGCGCCTCTGTTCCAATTATTTTAAGCATCTCGCCTTTGTTGCCAATCACAATATTTTTTTGCGAAGCTTTATCAACCAATATCCTGGCTGAAATTCTTTGCATTTTTCCGTCTAGCTCATATTGTTCAATCTCAACGGTTATATCATAAGGTAGCTCATCTTCTAAATGACGCATCAGCTTCTCACGAATAAACTCAGCCACAATGAATTTTTCAGAACGATCAGTAATAAAGTCAGGATCAAAAATCATTTCTTGCTCTGGCAAATGTTTGAGAATTAGTTCTCTAAGCGCCTTAGTGTCATTTTTTTTAAATGCTGAGAGCGGAAATAATTCCGTCGGCTGGTATTTTTGCCCTATTTTTTCTAAGAATGGTAGCACTTCTTGCGCTATTTTTAATTTGTCAATTTTATTAACACATAAAATAACCGGTACATCAACTTGGGATACATGCTCTAATACTCGCGCATCCTCTTTGGTCCATTTACCCGTTTCAACCAGCCAAAGAATTATGTCCACATCTTTAATACTTGAACTGGCTGCTCGATTCATATAAGAGTTAATGGCTTTCTTATTGCCCATGTGAATACCTGGCGTATCCACAAAAACCATTTGATAATTATCACGTGTATCAATCGCATGAATGCGATGGCGTGTGGTTTGAGGGCGATGCGAAGTGATGGACAGCTTTTGCCCAATCAACTCGTTAACCAATGTTGACTTGCCCACATTGGGACGCCCAATAACGGCAATAAAGCCTGACTGAAAACTCATAAGCTTGTTAATTTATCTAATAAAATTTGAGCACACAACTGCTCTGCTCTTTTAATGCTTTTAGCAGATTGTTCAATTTGCATAGCTTGGTCTTGCAAAGAGCAGTTCACGGTAAACACGGCATTATGGTCCTTGCCAACGGTTTTAACTAATTCGTATTTTGGCAATGTGTTACTGCGCTTTTGCAAGTACTCTTGTAATTTTGTTTTAGGATCCTTAAGGGAATCGTTCGGATTAATATCATCTAGTAAGTCATGGTATAAATCTAAAATAACGGTATTAACTGTTTCAAAATCTGAATCTAAAAGCACGGCGCCAAAAATCGCCTCAACTGCGTCTGCCTGTATTGATTCACGCTTAAATCCACCACTTTTCAATTCGCCAGAACCTAAAATAAGTATGTCGGATAATTCAAGTTTTCCAGCAAGTTGTGCCAATGTTTGCCCTCTAACTAGGTGAGATCGTAAACGAGATAACTTACCTTCATCAACATGATCAAAGCGTTTATAAAGCTCACGAGAAATCACCACCCCTAAAATACTATCCCCTAAAAACTCTAAACGTTCGTTGTTGTTGCTCCCCATAGAGCGATGCGTGAGCGCTAACTTTAATAAAGCAGCATCTTTAAATTGATAATTAATTTTTTGCTGTAATTTATTCATTACTTTGTATTGGGTTTTGATGCATTTAATGTGTTTATAATTAGCGCTATTATAAACCTAAACCAATAATTCTCATGTTTTGGCAAGAAGATATTAAAGAAGAACATTTTACGCTTCCTGACGATGTGCAAGATGCTGTGTTCAATATTCATTCTAAAGTATTACCGATTGATCATGCCTATTTACTTTCGCAAGCATTGCTTAGTGAATTCCCCTGGTTGGCCGAAGTAAACGCAGGTATTCATGATATTAGCGTGGCTGATGGCAACGGCTGGGAGCAAGATCACGAGTCTGGATTTTACTACCCTTCTAAGCGCTCAAAATTAAGCATACGCATCCCCAAAGATAAATTAAGTGAGATTGGCTCACTGGCTGGAAAAACGCTCGATTTGGGTGAATATCAAATCAAAATCGTAAAGGCATTAGAGCCAAAGCTTATGAGCGATATGCAGATTGTGTTTGCCAAATATGTGGCTTGTGATTCACAACTAGATGAAAATGAATTTTTAGAAGTTTCTTTCAATCAATTAAAAACGTTAGGTATTCACCCTAAAAAGATGATGGCAGGTTTAGAAAGGAAAATTACCACCCCTGATGGCATCATTCATACACGCTCTTTAATGGTGGCCGACTTGCGAAAATCAGAGTCTGTCAAGCTACAAGAGCAAGGTATCGGCGAGCATCGCCTATTGGGTTGTGGACTATTTGTACCGCAAAAAGGCATTGAAAGTGTCGATGCAGTTTAACAAGAAACACAATCTTGCATTAAGCTCACTTTAGTATTACAATCAAATCATCTATCAA
>DNJI01000028.1:6442-7170 GCA_003489145.1 Gammaproteobacteria bacterium
TCAACATATTCACTAGGGAGAGGTATGCGAATTTTATTCCTAATTGTTTCTTTATTGTTCTTTCAGCCTTCACTTGCAGCGCCTGAGGTTAAAGAAGGCGACTACTTTGGCGCCAAAGTTGTTGACGTATTGCCTGACTGGTTTAAAACCACATTCATGGATTTTTCTGAAGACTTAGAAGAGGCTACCGATGAAAATAAGCATGTGATGATTTACTTCCACCAGAACGGTTGCCCTTATTGTGCAAAACTGGTGGAAGATAACTTTAGCGATGAAGCCATTATTGCCAAATTACAAAAAGATTTTGATGTCATTGAAACCAACATGTGGGGTGACAGAGATTTGGTTGATTGGACCGGTAAAGAATTTAGCGAAAAAGAATTTTCAGCCTTTATGAAAGTACAATTTACCCCTACCATCCTATTCTTAAACTCTAAAGGTAAAATCGTACTTCGACTAAACGGTTATCAATCCATCGATAAAATGCACGCTACGCTTGATTACATTTCTAAAAAAACTTACTTTAATCAATCTTATGCAAGCTATATTAACAGCCTAAAAAAAGACAAATCTGGCACGCTTAACGCTCACCCTATTTTCGAATCTGGCCCGCATATGTTGTCACGTAGTGAACGCTTTCCAGCGCATAACTATTTAGCAGTTTTCTTTGAAGAGCCTAATTGTCCTGAGTGTGATGTTTTTCACCAAACACTGATGCAGCTTGATCA
>DNJI01000028.1:7573-7979 GCA_003489145.1 Gammaproteobacteria bacterium
GAAAAACTCATCACCCCATCAGGTAAACGTACAACCGCATCACAGTGGTATGACGACTTAAAACTTACCTATAAACCAGCCGTTGTTTTCTTTGACAAACAAGGAAAAGAAATTATTCGCAAAGACGCTTTCTTTAAAGAATACCACTTCACTGGCATTATTGAATATGTCGCCACCGAAGGCTACAAGCACCAATCAAACTTCCAACGTTACCTTGAAGAGCGCTCAGATAAACTTCGTGCTAAAGGTGTTACGGTAGACATCTGGAAATAGTCGTACTTAATAAAAACTATACCTTCTTCACAAACTCAGATTTAAGTTTCATGGCGCCGTGGCCAGGAATTTTGCAATCAATGTTATGATCACCCTCAACTAGACGAATATTTTTAACTTTAGTGCCAACTTT
>DNJI01000104.1:0-10195 GCA_003489145.1 Gammaproteobacteria bacterium
TGTTCTTTCATTTAATGTACTCTTTGTGATTAAAATAAACCATTTATTTGAATTCATTTTATCACTATGCCTATTTCACAATCTATTTTTAAAGCTTACGATATTCGTGGCATTGTTGAGCAAGAGCTCACTCCTGAAGCAGTCAAACTAATCGGTCTTGCCATTGGTAGTGAATCCATCGCCAAAGGCGAGCGAGGTATTGTGGTTGGGCGCGATGGACGCCTCAGTGGATTAACGCTAATGGATGCGCTAAAATCTGGCCTAAAAGCAAGTGGTTGTCATATTGTTGATATTGGCATGGTACCTACCCCACTGGTATATTACGGCACGTATACCAAAGCCGCCACCTCAGGGGTGATGATTACCGGCTCACACAACCCACCTGAATACAATGGTTTTAAAATTATGATTGCCGGCGAAACTCTTTCAGGTGATCGTATCCAAGAACTCTATCAACGTATTGTTAATAATGATTTTAATACGGGTCATGGTACTTCAACCAAAGTTGATATCGAACAAGATTATATTGATCGTATCAAATCAGACATCAAACTCGACAAACCACTCAACATTGTTGTGGATGCAGGTAATGGTGTTGCTGGCAATATTGCGCCTAAACTTTTTGAACAACTCGGTGCCAAAGTCACTAAGCTATTTTGTTTAGTTGATGGTACCTTCCCTAACCATCATCCTGATCCTTCAAAATTGCATAATCTTGAAGATATTATCAAAGAAGTAATAGATACCGGTGCAGACATGGGTTTTGCCTTTGATGGTGATGGCGACCGACTCGGCCTCATTGACAATAAAGGTAATGTTATTTGGGCAGACCGCCAAATGATTCTGTACTCAAGAGACATTCTTGAACGCAATAAAGGCGCCAAAATTGTATTTGATGTGAAGTGCTCTTCTTTACTACCAAAAGACATTGCTGAACATGGCGGTGATCCAATTATGTCGCGTACAGGTCACAGTTTTATCAAAGCCAAACTTAAAGAAACCGGTGCTGCACTCGGTGGTGAAATGAGCGGCCATATTTTCTTTAAAGAACGTTGGTATGGCTTTGACGATGCACTTTACACCGGTGCAAGATTATTAGAAATTATGTCAAAAACCGACAAAACTTGCGCAGAAGTTTTTGCCGATTTACCTGATAGCATCAACACGCCTGAGATTAATATTCATTTTGATGAGCAAGGCGATCAATTTAAAGCCATGGATAAATTGGCTGAAAACGTCAATTTTGAAGGGGCTAACATTATCACCATTGATGGTGTACGAGTAGATTATCCTAACGGCTGGGGTCTGGTTCGCCCTTCTAATACTACACCATGCTTAGTATTACGATTTGAGGCAGACAATCAAAAAACTCTAGAAGAAATTCAAATAAAATTCAGAACTTGGCTAGGAAATAACGATATTTCTACCAAAGACTTCTGATTTACAAAATTTCTGAAATTTTTTACCTTTGCAACAGGCCTTGCCCTTGTGCCCATTTACTGGGTGCATTACATCGAATATCCTTATAAAAATAGAAAAAATAGGGTGTTTTCAACCTAAAAACGCCTTATTTATTCTTTTTTACAGCGAGATTTGGTTTATTCGTAAAATTTGCTAAATTTTGAAGTAATATCATATTCTTTATCTTTGTAAACAAATAACAGATTGTTTGCATGAAGCATTAATCTTTTTGCACCAATCAACTCAATCCTCTTTTCATCTGACAATATCTTTCTTAAATATTCATCAGCTATCTGATCATCAACACCATAGATTGGATCACCTAAGATTGTATGCCCGATCGAATCTAAATGCACTCTTATTTGATGCTGTCTGCCAGTAATGGGTATGGCTTCAACCAAGGTTGTGTCATCTTGTTTGTTAAACTTCAGTGGCTTAATGTGGGTTGTTGACGCTTTTCCAGATTCGTTATCACACGTCATTTTGATATTGATACTGCCTGTTGATTTTGATATCGGCGCATCAATTGTAATATTATCTTGCAAATGGCCTTTTACCAAGGCTAAATATGACTTTTCGTATTGTCTATTTTCAAACATGGTTTTTAAGATTCTGCTTGCATGCTTGTTTTTAGCGACTAATACTAAGCCTGATGTTTCAGCATCAATACGGTGTGCTAAATCTGCTTGTTCACCAAAATGATGCCTAATTTCATCCAGTAAACAATATTCAGTAGTTTTTCGTGTTGGATGGACCATTACCCCTGACGGCTTATCAAATACAGCAAAATCTTGCACTTCAAACATAGGTTTTAAGCCTCTTGTGTGGCCTTCAAATACAGCTACTTGTATATATTCACCTTTTAAGATTTGTCCATTTTTAAGGATGTTTCCTTGGTCATCAAACACTCTATTTTTAGACAAAAGTTTTTGTGATACAGGCGATGATAATTTAGCCTCGTCCAATAAAAATTGTTGGACTTTTTTGCCTTTAACAGTGTTGTATTTTTTAAATAAAAACGGCATATTTATACCAATTCAAAGGGCGAATTTTTAGATGACCAGTGAAGCCAAACCCAAGAAAGCCACAAAACCAATGACATCAGTAATCGTGGTAAGAATGACACCACCTGCAAGGGCTGGATCGATTTTGAACTTGATGAGTAGTGAGGGTAAGTATGCGCCAGAAAAAGCAGCAAAAATTAAATTAACAATAACAGCCAAAGCAATCACAAGACTGAGCATCACATCTTCAAACCAGAAGTAAGTCGCTAGTGCAATAACAACCGACCACACAATACCATTTAAAAAACCAATGGCTACTTCTTTGTTCATTAGTACTTTAAGGTTGGAGGCGGTTATCCTACCGGTGGCAATACCGCGCGTAACCAAAATTAAGGTTTGGGTACCGGCAATACCGCCCATAGAGGCGACCACTGGCATCAAAATAGCTAAGGCGATTTTCTCTTGCAATGTCGCTTCAAATAATCCGATAAAAAATACCGCGATAAAGACGGTAATTAAATTAACACCAAGCCAAATACTGCGACGCTTAGAGCTTTGCATCACAGGTGCAAATACATCTTCTTCTTCGTCCAAACCCGCCATTGACATCACCGAGTGTTCTGCTTCATCACGAATCACGTCAACCACATCGTCAATAGTAATACGACCAATGAGTTGATTGTTTTCATCAATTACCGGTGCTGAAATCAAATTACGCTGCTCAAACAAATGCGCCACTTCTTTTTCAGGCATGTCTGCAGGGATAGGCTTAAGCATCTTGTTAATCAGTGGATTAATATTTTGCTCTGCTTCATTGGTTAGCAAAGTAGAAATATGAATCGAGCCTAAATATTTATAAGAACGATCAACCACAAACACCTTGTCAGTATCATTTGGCATTTCTTTTAATAAGCGCAAATAACGAATCACAGTACGCACATTTACATCATCACGCACTGTAATGATATCGATATTCATAAGCCCACCTGCTGAATCTTCAGGATAAGATAAAACGTGCTTTAAATGGTCTCGATGCTTGTGGTCTAATGTTAGAAGTAGATTGTGTAATGCTGATTCTGGTAGCTCTGGCACAATATCTGCCAAATCATCCATGTCTAGGCCTTCGGTGGCTTTTACAATAGAATCAACATCCATTTCATTGAGAAGTTGAGACTGAACATCTTCACTAAGATCTTTAAGAATATCACCTTGTGTGCCTGGATCAATATTAACCCAAAGCTTAGTTCTGTCTTTGGGTGAGACACCTTCTAATAGGCGAGCAATTTCAGCCGAATGTAAGTTGGCAAGTTGAGCGGTGGCTTCTTCATACAAAGAAGCCTCCAGAGACGTCATTAGTTTCTGGAGGCAAACTTCGAAAGAAGTGTTTTCAACTTCTGACATTGAATTAATGTTCCTTTTTTTTAAACCCAGGGCTTACCCTAGGTTAGTCAACCCTTAGTTTTTTCTATGGTCGTTTAATTTTTCTTTGTGCTTTTTAATTTGTGAATCTAGTTTATTAACCATCTGGTCAATAGAAACGTATAAATTATCACTTTCAGCTTTAGCGAATAAATCTGCTCCACTGATATGAATAGTTGCCTCGGCTTTTTGCACATCCTTTTCAACTCCCAAGACCATATTAATGTTGATCAAGTGATCGAAGTGATGTTTAATTTTAGATAATTTTTCAATAGAATGTTGCTTGATTGCCTCGGTGATATCGAGATGATGACCAGAAATACTTAATTGCATAAACGCTCCTTATCAGATTAAAAAATATTCAACTTAATTGTGACATAAACTTGAATGGATTGTAAGGTATTTGTCACCATTCACGGTAAATAATAAACACCACAAAGCTCTATTTGAGGTTATAATTACTCTTTTACTTATTCTATATTTAGGAGATAAACATGGACGCAGTTAGTCAAGAATCCAATGAATTAAGCGCAAAAAGAATCGCACTACAAAATACTTTTAAAGCTCATACAGATGAAAATGGTTTTTCATATGAAGAGTGGGTTAATCCACCAGCAGGTTCTTTCTATGAAGGCTACAAAAAAGAGTTAGCTGAAATCGATATCCAAATGGCACCGCCTTTACAATACCAATCATAATCAGAATTCTGATTGGTAATAAAAGCCCCGTTTGGGGCTTTTTTGTTTAGTGGCCAATTTAAAAACACACTAAAAAAAATTATGTCTTATTTAATGTCAAATTATGCACCCCTTGAAGTTACCTTTGTTAAAGGTGAAGGCTGTTACCTGACAGATACTAAGGGTGATCAATACTTAGATGCTTTATCAGGTGTCGGCGTGGTTGGGTTGGGTCATTGCCACAAAGACATTACAGCTGCTATCCAAATACAGGCTAGTACACTACTACACACCAGTAACTGGTATCACATTCAACACCAAGAAACCTTGGCCAAAAAATTATGCCAATTGGCCAGTATGGATACCGCTTTTTTTGGTAACTCTGGTGCTGAGGCTAATGAGGCCGCTATCAAGATTGCCCGTTTGCATGGGCGGGCTAATAATATTGATAACCCCGTTATCCTAACAGCTAACCAAAGTTTTCACGGTCGCACCATGGCGACCCTATCAGCTACTGGTAATGAAAAAGTACAAAACGGCTTTTCGCCTTTAGTTAGTGAGTTTATCCACGTTGACTTTAACGATATTGACGCCATTACCGCACATGTAGATAATGCCAATATTGTGGCGATTATGTTGGAACCTATTCAAGGTGAAAGTGGCGTGATTATTCCAGCTGATGATTACCTTAATCAAGTACAAGACATTTGCCAAGCTAATGACTGGCTGCTAATACTTGATGAAGTGCAAACAGGCATCGGCCGTACTGGTAAGTTATTTGCTCACGAGTATAACAACATCACCCCTGATATTTTAACCCTAGCCAAAGGCCTGGGTAATGGCGTGCCAATTGGTGCTTGCCTGGCTAAAGGCAAGGCGGCCACCTTATTTCAGCCCGGTTCACATGGCTCTACCTTTGGTGGCAACCCTCTAGTTTGTCAAACAGCGCTGACAGTGCTTGAGGTTATTGAAAAAAACGACATTCTTTACAATGCCGTACAAATGGGTGAATATTTAGTATCTGGCTTTAAATCAAAGCTAATGAATTCAGACAAGGTGGTAGAAATACGTAGCAAAGGCTTAATGCTAGCCATTGAACTTAACCAAGATTGTTCAAGCTTATTAAAAGCAGCCCTTGATAAAAAACTACTACTCAATATAACCGGGCAATCAATTCGTTTGTTGCCACCATTAATTATTAACAAAGCCGAGGCTGATAGCATTATCAACACGGTCTGTGAGCTAATCGATACCGTATAAACGGAGATATCAACATGACAAAACACTTTATCAATCTAGACGACTTATCTAATGATGATTTACAACAAATCATTGATCAAGCCATAGCATTAAAAAAACAGCATAAGGCTGGTGAGATTTCTAATACCTTAAAAAATAAAACCTTAGCCATGATTTTTGATAAATCATCTACTCGTACTCGAGTTTCATTTGAAACAGGTATGACACAACTCGGTGGCCATGCTTTATTTTTATCAGACAAAGATATTCAGCTAGGTCGTGGTGAGCCCATTACTGACAGTGCGGTTGTTATTAGCTCAATGGTTGATTGTATTATGCTGCGCGTTTCATCGCACGCAGACATTAATACATTTGCTGATTACTCATCGGTGCCTATTATTAACGCCCTATCAGATGAGTCACACCCATGTCAATTACTGGCTGACATGATGACTTATCAGGAGCATAATGGCTCGATCAAAGGCAAAACAGTAGCCTGGATTGGTGATGGTAACAACATGTGTCACACTTATATGCAAGCAGCTAAAGCTTTTGGCTTTACGCTTAATATTGCCACACCTAAAGGTTATGAACCAGATCAAAGTTTTGTTGATCAGTACACTGATTACATCAACTTATGCAAAGATGCTAATAGCGCTTGTAACGATGTAGATTTAGTGGTGACTGATGTTTGGGCTAGCATGGGACAAGAAGCTGAACAGAAAAAACGCGAATTAGACTTTGAAGATTTTCAAGTCGATAAAAATTTAATGTCTCAAGCTAAATCAGATGCGGTATTTATGCACTGCTTACCCGCACATCGTGGTGAAGAAGTGAGTGCCGATGTGATTGATGGCAAACAAAGCTTAGTATGGGGCGAGGCTGAAAATCGCCTACACGCACAAAAAGCATTGTTGTTGTACTTATTAGGCTAAACCTTGGTTTGAACAGATAATTTGTCCATGGCTTGTTGGTAGAATTTTACACCACGCTCAATCTTTTCACGATCTCTAGATACACGCCAACGATTGGTATCACGTAGTGAATACACACAACCACAATACTCTTGCTGATAGAATTCTTCACGTTTAGACAATTCCAACATGCGCGATGAGCCACCCTGCTTGCGCCAGTTAAAATCCCAATAACTAATGTCATTAAATGGCTCAGCGGCGCGCGCACCACAACCATTGATTTGACTCATATCTTTCCAGCGTGAAATACCCAACGTTGATGAAATAAGATCAAAATCGTGATCTTGCGCATATTGTGCGGTCACTTCAAAACGCATATCAAAACACGTGGTACAACGCTCACCACGCTCAGGCTCATTTTCTTGACCTTTGGTACGATCAAACCAGTTGTCTTTGTCATAATCTGCATCAATAAATGGCATGCCAAGTTTTTGCGCAAAACGAATATTTTCCTCTTTGCGTAATTCGTATTCTTCAGTGGGGTGAATGTTAGGATTGTAAAAGAATATTGTTGTATCAATTTTTGAGATTGCCAATGCTTCCATAATTTCACCAGCACAAGGGGCGCAGCATGAATGCATAAGTAATCTTTTTTCGCCATTAGGGGTAACAAGCTTGGGGCGATCATAGCCTTTTAAGCTGTAGTCTACTTTAGACATGCTTTTATCTTTTTTAAAACTTCCCAGGTTTCACGCTTGAGTTTTTCATTCACTAAGACTTCACTTGGATGGTGTGCAATAAAATGCTGCTCAGAAGATGACTTTAGGTCTTTACTCATTAGTAACACTGTTTTAGCATTATATTGACCAAGTGTCCGGCTTAAATCATCGGCGTTAATACTGACAAAAATTACATCCTGTTGATGTAAACCAATGGCACCCAACATTTTTAATAAAAAATCTTGATACTTTCCAGCTTGACAAAATGAGCGCGAATTTTGAGTTTCAATGACCAAACACAGTGTGCTGGTTTTTTTCGCATCAAGATCTTCAAGTTTATCTTCGGCATACAAAAACCCGGGTACACCTAAAGCCTCTAAATAGCGTGATCTTAGTGCTTCACTCATATCTGAGGATGCGCCCTATCAGTAGCTGCCATAATTTTATTCAAACCATGAATATACGCTTTAGCACTGGCGGTAATAATATCTGTATCAGCACCTTGGCCATTAATAATGCGCCCATTATGCTCCAGACGTACGTTAACTTCACCCAACGCATCCGTGCCTTGGGTTACATTAGAGACTGAATATAATTGCAAATTTATCTCAAAATCCACCAATGAACTAATGGCGCTAAACGTAGCATCCACTGCACCTGAGGTTTTTGCAGTAGCGGTTTGTTCCTTGTCATCAACAGACAGAACAACCGTTGCGGTATTTTCTTCACCGGTTTCAGTGCAAACTTTTAAAGACACCAGTTTGATTGATTCACTCGCTTCAGTTTGTGTTTCTGATACCAAAGCTTGCAGATCTTCATCAAAAATTTCGTGTTTTTTATCAGCCAATTCTTTAAACCGTCTGAAAGCATCATTGAGGCTTTCTTCAGAGTCAAATTCTACGCCGAGCTCAGTTAGCCTCACCTTAAAGGCATTACGGCCTGAGTGCTTACCCATCACTAATTTATTAGTATTCCAACCAACATCCTCTGCGCGCATAATTTCATAAGTCTCACGGTGTTTTAAAACGCCATCTTGATGAATGCCTGCTTCATGAGCAAAGGCATTTGCACCAACAATAGCCTTATTGGGTTGTACGATAAAACCAGTCACACTAGAAACCAGACGTGACGCCGCCAAAATATGCGTAGTATCAATATTGGTATCGCAGTCAAACACATCTTGTCGTGTTCTCACCGCCATTACTAACTCTTCTAATGAAGTATTACCAGCGCGCTCACCCAAACCATTAATCGTACACTCGACTTGTCTAGCGCCATTCAGCACAGCAGACAAGGAGTTAGCAACAGCAAGCCCCAAGTCATTATGACAATGTGCTGAAAAGATTGCTTTATCTGAATTTGGAACTCGTTCAATCAGTGATTTTATCGTAGCACCAAACTGGTGCGGTATGTTGTAACCCACGGTATCAGGAATATTGATCGTGGTTGCACCAGCAGCAATCGTCGCCTCGATAATACGACAAAGAAAGTCCTCATCGGACCTACCCGCATCTTCAGGTGAAAATTCTACATTATCGGTATATTTTCTAGCGCGTTTAACAGCGCGAACTGCTTGTTCAACCACTTGATCTGGCGTCATATTTAGCTTCATTTTCATGTGAATATCACTGGTCGCAATAAACGTATGAATGCGAGCTGAATTAGCCCCTTTTAAAGCCTCACCTGCACGATCAATATCTTTATCTAGTGCTCTGGCAAGAGAGCAAACGGTTGAGTCTTGTACAGCATTAGCCACAGCTTGTACTGCTGCAAAATCACCCGGTGATGCAATGGCAAAACCTGCCTCAATTACATCGACGCGCATTTTTTCTAATACTTTGGCAATACGTACTTTTTCATCTTTGGTCATCGATGCGCCAGGTGATTGTTCACCATCACGAAGCGTTGTATCAAAAATAATTAGTTTGTCAGGCATATCAAGCCTCCTATGTTTTTATGTTGTTATATTCAGTTTTGAGGTGCGGGACTTTTCAGTCATACGCGTAAGTAGATTATGCCTTATGGCAATAATCGTAACAACAAAGACAAGAGAATGCTTTGCTTAAATCGAAAGGTTGTAACTTGATAAGTCATAATGCGCATTATAAAGCAATATTAAGCGTTTTTTGCTCGTTTTTTCATTTGACGCTTCTTCCTTACTTCAACCATGGTCATGATTAAGCCTGATACAGCATAAGCCAAGAAAAACACAAATAAAATTGCACTGGGCCATAAGGTTGTCACAATAATGATTAATGTCGCAATTAATAACAACTTGAAAGACGCCCTACCCTTTAGGTTGATTTCTTTAAAACTGTAATAACGAATATTACTCACCATTAGTACGCCAGCACCCACTAAGATAACCCAACTTACCAATGTTAGGTACTGATCATACTCGGTTACACCAATGCTTTGCTTGGTCCAAACCATGCCTGCAACCAATGCTGCCGCTGCTGGCGAAGGCAAACCTTGAAAATAACGCTTATCTTCAACACCAATCTGAGTGTTAAATCGAGCCAAACGTAAAGCACCAGCAGCAGTATAAACAAATGCACCTAACCAGCCAATTTTACCCAAGTCAGAAAACTGCCAAAAATACACCAACAAGGCCGGTGCCACACAAAACGAAAGCATATCCGCCAATGAATCATACTGTTCACCAAATGAGCTCTGAGTATTTGTTAGGCGCGCCACACGACCATCAAGCCCATCAAACAGCATAGCAACAAAAATAGCAATTGCGGCATCGGCGTACTGGC
>DNJI01000104.1:10540-10735 GCA_003489145.1 Gammaproteobacteria bacterium
AGTAGCAAGAATAATAGCAAAAAACCCTGCAAACAAACCAAAGGTTGTTAAAACATTGGGCAGTAGGTAAACCCCTATCTTTGCTTTTTTAACTGTCATATTGAGATTATAGCGCTAAATTGTTCAACCTGGATAAATAAAAATGCCCAACTGAGTTGGACGTTTGATGTTTATAAAGCCTTTCTAGTTTTTACT
>DNJI01000045.1:0-6091 GCA_003489145.1 Gammaproteobacteria bacterium
GCGGCTATTACCGAGCGTGCCATGCAGGGAGAGTTAGACTTTAACGCTTCATTGATTGAACGGGTGACTCTGTTGAAAGGCCTAGATATCAGTGTATTAGATAAAGTTTATGCTGAGCGATTGCAAGTCAATCCTGGTGGTCAAGATTTGATTGAGTATTTCAAGTCTAAAGGCATAAAAAGCGCTGTTGTTTCTGGTGGTTTTACCTATTTCACACATCGTTTAGCCAAAGATATTGGGCTTGACCATGCTCGTGCTAATGAATTAGATATTGAAAATAATCAATTAACAGGCGTTACTCAAGGCTCAATTATTAATGCGACAGCCAAATCTGAGTTTGTTATTGAGCTGTGTGAGCAATATCAAATATCTCCCAATCAAGTGATTGTTGTTGGTGATGGCGCCAATGATTTAGCCATGATGTCGATTGCTGGATTATCAGTGGCTTATCATGCAAAACCCTCAGTAATCAAACAAGCAAATATCGTCATTAGTTTTGGCGGGTTAGATAAAATAGTGGATTTGTTTGATGAGTAAATCTTTATGTTAGTTGAGATTGGACATTTTGCGTTAGTTTTAGCTTTGGTTTTTGCACTACTGCAGGTTTCTTTGCCGATATTAGGCATGGTCAAAAATAACGTTGCGTTAGCACAATTGGCAAAACCACTATTGTGGGGGCAATTTTTTTGGATTATTGTCTCATTTGCAGTCTTAATGAATGCTTTTGTCGTAGACGACTTCTCGGTTAAATATGTGGCCAATAACTCCAATACTGATCTGCCCTCTATGTTTAAAATATCGGCTGTTTGGGGTGCGCATGAGGGCTCATTGTTATTATGGGCGATGATTCTGGCAGGTTGGAGTGTTGCGGTATCACTCTTCTCTAAACGCTTACCAGCTGAAGTACTTAACCATATTTTGGTTGTTTTAGGTTTTATTAGCATTGGTTTTTTGTTGTTTTTGTTGATCACTTCCAATCCATTTGAACGTTTAGATATTATTCCTTTACAAGGGCGAGAGTTAAATCCATTATTACAAGATTTTGGCCTGATTATTCATCCGCCAATGTTGTATATGGGCTATGTCGGTATGGCCATTCCTTTTGCCTTTGTCTTGTCTTCACTGGTACGTGGTCAGTTAGATTCTACTTGGTTAAGATGGTCAAGACCTTGGACGTTGATAGCATGGGCTTTTCTAACTTTTGGTATTACGCTGGGTAGTTGGTGGGCATATTACGAGCTTGGTTGGGGCGGCTGGTGGTTTTGGGATCCAGTAGAAAACGCTTCTTTCATGCCGTGGTTGGTAGCAACTGCTTTGGTGCATTCGCTGAGTGTGAGTGAAAAACGTGGTGCTTTTAAACATTGGACTGTGTTGTTGGCGATTTCAGGTTTCTCATTAAGCTTATTGGGCACCTTCTTGGTGCGATCTGGCATCTTAACTTCAGTGCATTCATTTGCTTCAGACCCCGCTAGAGGTCTATTTATCTTGATATTCTTGGTGATTGTAATCGGAGGTTCGTTAACGCTATATGCCTGGCGTGCAAACTTGATGCGCAGTAGTAATAGTTTTGCTCCTTTATCAAGAGAAAGTGGGTTATTAATTAATAACATCTTATTAGTGGCAGCAATGTTAAGTGTGTTTTTAGGTACGCTTTACCCACTCTTGTTAGACTCTCTAGGTTTAGGAAAAATTTCAGTTGGCCCTCCTTATTTTGACGCAGTGTTTGTCCCAATTATGATTCCAGCGGTATTGGTGATGGTGATAGGGCCTTTTTTACGCTGGAAAAAAGACAATACGAGCAGAGTGTTTGGTTTGTTAAAAACCGTGTGGATTGGTGTGGCTGCATTATTTTTAGTGGCATTATTTTTAACCGATAATATCTTTGTTTTGCTGGCAGTGTTTTTATTTATTTGGATCGTGCTGCATTCGTTGGTATTACTGACTCAACGGTTACAACAAAAAGGTAGACCAAGTTCTGCATTTTTTGGCATGATTTTGGCGCATATTGGTATTGCTGTCTTTGTCTTGGGGGCAACAGTTACCACCCAACATGGCATCGAAAAAGATTTAAAGATGGAGCTGAATGAAACCATTGATATTAAAGGCTACCAATTTACTTTTAAAGGGGTGGATAATTTTAATTATGAAAACTATCAAGGTCACAAAGGCATCATTGAAGTCGCGTACGCAGGTGAGAAGATCGCTACTTTAAAGCCTGAAAAACGCCAATATGTTACTGGTATGCCGATGACTGAAGCGGCCATTGACCCGTCGCTTTATCGTGATTTGTATGTTGCGTTGGGTGAGTCTCTAGGAGACGATGCTTGGAGTTTGAGATTGTATTATAAGCCACTGATTCGTTTAATTTGGCTGGGTGGAATCTTGATTGCATTAGGCGCTTTACTGGCTGCCTTTGATAAGCGTTATCGTTTATCCTTCCAGAGGACTGCGGCACGTCGTTCGAGGGTTGAGTCATGAGTATGATTATGTGGTTTGTTTTAATGATTGCAGTTTCCACTGTTTGGTTGGTTTGGTTTTTAAAAAACCCTCTCAAGAGTAATCTGTTTAATCTTGAAAAATCTAATGTTGCGTTGGGCAAACAAAGACAAGCAGAATTAGAGCAAGATTTAAGGCAAAACCTGATTGATGAATCTGAGTTTAATCAGGCTAAGCAAGAAATTACTCAAACATTAGCAATAGAATTAAATCAAGCAACAGGTGCAGACACTCTTGCTCAGAAAAATATTCCGTTGTGGTCAATTGGCTTGATGGTTGCCTTTTTAGTTGTTGCCTCTTTAGGTATTTACCAATTGTTAACGCCTCAACCAAAAGCTGAGTTAATACCTCAAATAGTTGAGCAGTCAGAGCCACCAAGTTTGAAGCAAAGTATGGCTGAACTTAAACAATATTTGCTAGAAAAGCCGGATGATTTTGAAGCTTGGCAAACGCTGGGTTTGGTTTCATTTGAGTTAGGCGAGATGGAAGACTCCTTAAGTGCTTATGAGCGCTCTTATCAGTTAAATTCAAAAAATGTTTCAATGCTGGTTGAGTATGCTTCAGCCATTGCCACGTCTCAAAATGATCAGTTTGTGGGTCGTGCATCAATGTTAGTGCGAGAAGCATTAGAGATTAATCCGAATGCGCCCGACGCTTTGTATTTAGCAGGTTTGGTTGCTGCTAATGCGGGGCAGTTTGATTTAGCTAAGAAGGTTTGGCAAAGAGCCTTGTCGTTACTACCTCAAGACCATCCTGATCGCCCTATTCTAGAAGATATCTTGGTTGAATTAGCGCAAATACAAGGCGAGGAAACTCCTCAATATCAAGTGACTATTAATATTGATTTGTCTGAGCGTTTGCGCCAAGCAGAATTCAATGAGCATTATTTAATGGTTTATATTAAAGCAGCACAAGGTAGACCGATGCCAATTGCTATTCAAAAAATCAAACTCAAAGATTTCTCAGGTAAAGTAACGCTCACAGATGAGAATTCGGTAATGCCAAGTAGAAAGTTGTCTCAATCAACACAGGTGCTTGCTGTGGTACGTTTGAGCCAGTCTGGCGCTGCAATGAAACAAGCAGGCGATATTCAAGTGCTCAGCTCAGTGATTAATGTGAGAGATAATCCAACCGTAGATTTGCAGGTAGAATAACATTTATATGAGTAACACTTTACAACTGGCAAAAGATTTAATTGCTAAGTCTTCTGTCACCCCTGAGGATAAGGGTTGTCAGCCGATGATGACTGAACGTCTTAAAAAGGCTGGATTTGGTATTGACGAGCTTAAGTTTGGCGAAGTGGCTAATTTTTGGGCGACCCATGGCAACACTGCTCCAGTGTTTGTTTTTGCGGGTCATACTGATGTTGTGCCAGTGGGCGCTAATTGGGAAACCGACCCTTTTGACCCTGTTGTAAAAGAAGGGTTGCTATATGGTCGGGGAGCGGCTGATATGAAAGGTTCATTAGCTGCCATGGTCGTTGCTACCGAGCGTTTTGTTGCAGATTTTCCTGATCATCAAGGCACCATTGGTTTTTTGATTACTGCTGATGAGGAAGGGCCAGCTGTTGATGGCACGGTTAAAGTCTGCGAATATTTAAAAAATAAAAACCAAGCAGTTGATTATTGTTTGGTGGGCGAGCCATCTTCGACTAATCAGTTAGGCGATGTGATTAAAAATGGTCGTCGTGGCTCTCTTAATGGTCGCTTAACCATCATTGGCAAACAAGGCCATATCGCCTATCCACATTTGGCTGATAATCCAATTCATCTTGGTATTCCAGCATTGAATGATTTGTGCAATGAATTATGGGATGAGGGTAACGAATATTTTCCTGCCACAAGTTTTCAAATTTCTAATATCCATGCCGGTACTGGTGTGACCAATGTAATTCCTAGTGTAACCGAAGTTGTGTTTAACTTTAGATATTCAACCGAGTCTACTCATGAAGACTTACAACAAAGAGTGTTAGGTATTTTAGATAAGCATGGCTTTGAGTATAAGATTACTTGGGAGCATTCAGGGTATCCATTTTTAACACCCAAAGGTGATTTGGTGAGTAGCTGTGTGGATGCGATTCAAGTTGTTAAAGGCATCGAAACAGAATTATCTACTTCAGGCGGCACTTCAGATGGTCGATTTATTGCACCAATGTTAGACGCACAAGTGGTTGAGTTAGGCCCTTTGAATGCAACTATTCATCAAGTTAATGAATGTGTGAGTGTGCAAGATTTAGATGATTTGACTGATATTTATTATCAGATACTTAAAAACATGCTAGCGTAAATCATGCGTTTCGATGTTATTACCTTATTCCCTGAAATGTTCTCAGCGATTAAAGATGAAGGCGTCATTGCACGCGGCATTAAAAAATCCTTATTGTTGATTAAAACTTGGCAGCTGCGAGACTTTAGTCATAATAAACATAGAAATATTGACGATGCACCGTATGGCGGTGGCGCAGGCATGGTAATGCAAGTTAAGCCTATACGGGATTGTATTCGTAAAATCAAGCAAGACAACCCCAAGACAAAAGTTATTTATTTATCACCACAAGGTGAAAGCCTAACTCATAATTTAGCTAAAGAGCTATCAAACCAAGATTCGCTTACTTTGTTATGTGGCCGTTATGAAGGCGTGGATGAGCGTATTATTGAGCACGATGTTGATATGGAAGTTTCCATTGGTGACTATGTGATTAGTGGTGGTGAATTAGCCGCCATGGTGCTTATTGATGCTGTAAGCCGACAAATACCAGGCGTGCTAGGTAATCAAGATTCCTTGAATGATTCATTTGCAAATGGCTTGTTAGACTACCCACATTACACCCGACCAGAAGAAATTGACGGCCAAGTAGTGCCTGAAATTTTACTTAGTGGTCACCAAGCTAATATTGAGGCTTGGCGTCAGGCTCAAGCCATTCAAAACACTCAAAAAAAACGCAAAGACCTAGTTAAATAGTAAGGGTTTTCTTTTTAAAATTTCTCGACTATAATGAGCCTTTATTCTATTGCCTTTTAAAGGGTGGTAGGACGTATGCAATGGCGCATTCCATTAAAGTATTGCTGCTTTACAAGTTGCCATGATGGCATTTTTTGTTTTGTAGGTTGACGGAAGCTTACAGTTACCAAAGGGGGTAGTATGAAATTTGTAACAGCAATTCTCAGGCCACATCAATTAGATGGTGTTAGGGAAGGTTTATTAGAAGCTGGTGTATCCGGTATTACTGTCACCGAAGTCAAAGGCTTTGGTCGTCAAAAGGGTCACACAGAAATGTATCGTGGCGCAGAGTATCAAGTTGATTTTTTACCTAAAATTAAGTTAGAAATCGCAATCACAGCATTTAAATTAGAGGATGTGATTAAGGTGATTACTAGTATTGCCAACTCTGGTAAAGTAGGTGATGGCAAAATTTTTGTCGCTAATTTAGAGAAAGTAATCCGTATTCGCACTGGCGAAACTGATCAAGAAGCACTTTAAGTAATAGAAAATAAAAAAACTACGATTATTAAGTTAAATTAAACTTAATTAAATTCCAATCTTGCTTTGTTATTTGAGGGTTTTTTATGCCTAAAAAATAGGTTTCGTATATAAT
>DNJI01000045.1:6496-6636 GCA_003489145.1 Gammaproteobacteria bacterium
ACCCCTATGTTTGAGGATGGGTCGGTGGATTTTGTCGCACTCGAATCCTTGGTTGAGTTTCATATTGCTTCGGGTACGAAAGCTATTATTTCTATGGGTACAACGGGTGAATCAGCGACACTCAATCACACTGAACATGT
>DNJI01000103.1 GCA_003489145.1 Gammaproteobacteria bacterium
GCTAAACGTTTAGCCAATAGTGGAATCTCAAATGCACCTGGTGCATAAAACACGTTAACGTTGTTTTTATTAATGCCGTATTTTGCTAAAGTTTCATGCGCTGCCGCTAATAGTTTATCACCAATATCTTGATAAAAATAGCCGACAATAATAGCCACTTTAGCATTCGCTAAAAAATCTTGATTGGCATCGCGATCAAATTTAAATTCCATCATTTTCCTTATTTTTGGGTGTCAACGTATTCAACCACTTCCAAGCCAAAACCTTTGAGGCCATGTAGCTTTCTAGGGCTGCCTAGGATTTTCATTTTCTTCACACCAAGATCTGACAAAATTTGCGCACCAACACCGTAAGTTTTAATATCATCACCGCCCGCATCTCTAACGGTAGAATCAATATTTTGCAGGATGGATTTGTCAGTTTGTTTTCTTAATAACAAGAACACGCCAACATCTGATTTGGCAATATGCTTTAATGCCGAATCCACATTAAAACCAATTGAACTCTCTTGCAACACATCTCTAAACGTATCTTCCATATGCACACGCACACAAGTAGTACTGTCATTGGTAATGTCACCCTTAACCAGTGCTAGGTGTGTTTCATTATGAATACTGTCAAGGAATGAAACCAATCTAAAAGTTGCATGCTCGGTTTTGAATTCACGTTCATTAATGCGCTCAATGGTTTTTTCATTTTCAACACGGTAAGAGATTAAATCTTCAATTGTGCCCCATCTAATATCGTGCTTTTTGGCAAAAACTTCTAAATCATCACGGCGTGCCATGGTGCCATCTTCATTAAGGATTTCAACAATGACTGAGGCTGGCTCGTAACCTGCTAGACGTGCGAGATCACAACCCGCTTCAGTATGCCCAGCACGAATCAGTACACCACCAGGTTGTGCCATTAAAGGAAAAATATGGCCCGGCTGTACAATATCAGCAGGTGTTGCGTCTTTTGCCACTGCATCCAAAACTGTCTTAGCTCTGTCTGCAGCTGAAATACCCGTGGTCACACCTTCTACGGCTTCGATAGAAACCGTAAAGTTAGTACCATTAGCATCGTTATTTTGCGCCACCATGAGTGGTAAGTTGAGTTGTTTGCAACGCTCTTGAGTGAGGGTTAAGCAAATCAAGCCACGACCATAAGTTGCCATGAAATTAATGTCTTCTTTGGTACAAGTAGCCGCAGGAATAATCAAATCGCCTTCGTTCTCACGATCTTCATCATCCATCAAGATGATCATCTTGCCTTGTTTGTAGTCTTCTAAGATTTCTTCAATCGTTGCTTTCATTATGATTTGTTATTGTTTAATAATTGTTCAAGGTGTCTGGCAATTAAATCAACTTCAAGGTTGACTTGGTTGCCTATATTAAGCAACCCTAGTGTTGTTGCTGTTAATGTATGTGGCACAATGTTGACATCAAATACGTTAGTATCAATACTGTTAACCGTTAAGCTCACACCATTAATGGTGATTGAGCCTTTTCTAGCAATGTATTTTACCAAATTCTGTGGGGCACTTATTTTAAAACGCGTTGACTCACCCTGGATAGTTCTATCTACTACCTCACCCTGTCCATCAACATGACCACTCACTAGATGACCATCAATACCTTGATTGAGTCTCAAAGCCTTTTCAAGATTAATATCATCACCCACAGATAAATCGCCAAAAATAGAGCAATCTAGCGTTTCTTGAGAGAGATCTGCTTTAAAACTGTTGTCGCTAATTTCAATCGCCGTTAAGCACACACCATTCACAGCAATACTATCACCAATCGCAACATTGGAAAAATCCAGCTCGCTTGAGGCAAAACTCAACACCGCACCTTTGTCGTGCATGTCTTTAGTTTTGATTTGACCAATGGCTTGAATAATGCCTGTGAACATATAAATTTAACTATATTAAAGTTTGCTAATTTTACGCTAATTGTCGAGTTTGACCAACTCTTTGTTTTCAAAGCAATAACAAAAGCTAGCCCCTAACAATACGATTATCCATGCTAAGTAAACCCATAACATAACCAACAACAATATCGATAAAGTGCCGTAAATCAACTCGTATACGGGAAAATATTGAATATAAGCAAACATAGCATACTTAATAACTTCTAAACCTATTGCCGCAATTACACCGGCTTTAAGCGCATTACTAAAACGCACGCTTTCTAACGGAACGGCATAATACAAAATTGCAAAACCTAGGCTAGACAAGACAAATGGCGCCATGAATGGCGCATAACCCGCCATTGGTAGTTGATTAAAAAGCTCTAAGGCCATCACATAAGAACTAAAGAATAACGAGGCACCAACAAAAATTGGCCCTAAAAATAAGACGAATAAATAAGAAATTAAACCCTGCATCCAGTGACGATGATGGTGATCATGCCACATTAAATTAACGCGCTTATCTACTTCATATAAAAGCAACATTACCGCAAACACTAAAAAACCAGAGGTTAATCCTTTAAGTGACTGTGCTTGCAGGATGAATTGTTGAATATAGTCTTTAGCTGCATCGTAGTTTTGCGGTAACAACTGTGTGAACAAAAATTGTTCTAGGTGTTGTTGTAGATCAGCAAAATAAGGGGAAAGAGAGAAAACACTTAAGCCTAATGCCAAGCCAGGCACAATGGCAAACAAAGTATCGAATGACAGTATTGCAGCGGAATCAAAGCCTTGACGCTTAACAAACCTTTTCAATACTGCTGTAATCATTTTATCCTTGTGATTTTAAGTAGTCCTCATAATTGCCAGAATAGTAATGCATGCCATCCTCTTTAAGCTCTACCACTTTAGTAGATAACGATGACACAAACTCTCTATCATGACTGACAAAGATAAGTGTACCCTCATAATTATCCAGTGCAAGGTTAAGTGCCTCGATTGACTCCATATCCAAGTGGTTAGTTGGCTCATCCATCACCAATACATTTGGTTTTTGTAACATCAACTTGCCAAATAACATTCTGCCTTTCTCACCACCAGACAGTGATTTAACACTCTTGATGATGTCATTCTTTCCAAATAACATCTTGCCAAGAACGCCACGCATGGCTTGAATATCATCTTTTTCACTCTTGAATTGGCTCATCCAATCTAATACGGTCATGTCTTCTTCAAAATCAGCAGTGTGATCCTGTGCATAATAACCAATATTAATATTTTCACTCCACTTGACCTTACCCTTATCAGTTTCAAGTTCGCCAACTAAGGTGCGCAATAAAGTCGTTTTACCAATACCATTTTGACCAATAATAGCCACACGCTCACCAACTTCAAATAAGAAGCCGATGTCTTTTAAGACCTCAACACCATCGAAACTTTTTGCCAATCCTTCCACTTCTAATACATTTCTATGGAGTTTGTTTTCTTGATTAAAGTAAATGTACGGACTCACTCTTGACGAAGGCTTAATATCATCAAGTTCAATTTTTTCAAGTTGCTTTTGACGTGATGTTGCTTGCTTAGCTTTAGAAGCATTTGAAGAAAAGCGAGAGACAAAATGCTTAAGCTCTTTAATCTTAGCTTCTTTCTTAGCATTGTCCGTTTGCATTTTTTCTTGAATGGCGGTTGCAGCAATCATAAATTGATCGTAATTACCCGGGAAAGTATTCAATGCACCGTAATCCAAATCAGACATGTGGGTACACACTCCGTTTAAGAAATGTCTATCGTGAGAAATGATCACCATCGTAGCTTTACGATCATTTAAGACATCAACCAACCAACTAATAGAATTGATATCCAAGTTGTTGGTTGGCTCATCTAATAATAAGATTTCAGGATCAGAAAATAGCGCCTGCGCAAGTAAAATCCGTAGCTTCCAACCAGGGGCAATCTCACTCATTAAGCCGTAATGTTGCTCCTCAGGAATATCCAACCCAAGTAACAACTCACTGGCAGAAGATTCAGCCATATAGCCATCCATCTCGGCAAATTCCATTTCCAATTCCCCAACCTTAATGCCGTCTTCGTCACTCATTTCTGGCAAAGCGTAAATACGGTCTCTTTCTTTTTTTACTTTCCAAAGTTTTTCGTGACCCATGATCACTGTATCAACAACACGGAACTCCTCATAAGCAAATTGATCCTGGCGCAAAACACCCAATCGCTCACCATCACTAATACTTACCGTACCATTAGAAGGTGTTAACTCACCCGTTAAGATTTTCATGAAAGTTGATTTTCCACAACCGTTTGCGCCAATTAAGCCATAGCGATTACCACCTTGGAATTTGATAGAAATGTTTTCAAATAAAGGTTTTTCACCAAATTGCATGGTGATATTGGCAGTAGAAATCATAATAGCTGGGCAAATTTACAAAAAGCAACATTATCCCCTAATCACGATAAAAGCTCAACTATTAGCCATTGCTTTTAGGGTATAAAATATAAGCTCTTTAGCTATTCACATTACAACCTTGATATTTAATAAAACTGGCCAATCTCCTGATACAAAACTACTCGTCACTATTGTGGTTTTAATTATCTTCGGCTGGATACTGTCCTTTTCTGCCTCACTCGCACACTTTGATAGTTATTCCTATGTTCGTAAACAAGGGTTTTATATTGTGCTTGGCCTTATTGTAGGTTTTTTTGTTTTAAAAACACCTTTGTCTTTTTTCAAACTGCATTCGAGAAAATTGTTTATTTTTAGTTTGATTTTATTGGGCATTGTTTTATTGCCTGATCCAATTGGTTTTTCAGCCAACGGCGCAAGACGCTGGATTAACTTTGTTGTCTTTAAATTTCAGCCTTCTGAAATGATGAAATTAGCCATGATTTTATTTATGGCTGGTTTTTTAATCCGTCAAGAAAAAGAAGTAACTGGCTCTTTAACCGGTATAGGAAAAACCTTACTTATTGTTGCCTCATCTGGCTTGTTAACAATGCTGGAAACTGATTTAGGCGCCACCATCATCATTACGATTACCGCACTTAGTATGTTGTTTATTGCCGGATCTTACATTAAAGAATTACTCATGGCAGGTGCTGGAATACTTGGAGGGCTTGCTTTATATGTTTTTTTCGACCCTACTAGATTAGATAGATGGTTGTCGTTTTGGATGAACGATCTATGGGGCAAGGATGGTGTGCACCAAACTCAACAAGCCTTGATTGGTATTGGCAGAGGAGATTGGACGGGCACCGGGTTAGGTGCTGGTATTCAAAAATACACCAAATTACCTGAGTCTCATACTGATATGATTTTTGCAATTATTGGTGAAGAGCTCGGCATTATTGGTATGTTATTTGTTTTATTTAGTTTTGCCTACATTATTAACAAAGGCTTTAGTATCGCCAAAGAGGCACTTAAACACGGTAGAAAATACAGCTCTTATGTGGCGTTTGGCATATGCACTTGGTTCTCAATGCAAGTCGGCGTCAATATTGCGATGAATCTTGGTCTGATACCAATCAAAGGTTTTACATTGCCACTGATCAGTTATGGCGGTAGTAGTATGATTTTTTCTATTATTGCCTTAGCAATCATTCTTAGAATCGACATGGAAAACAGAGCGCCTTATAGCAAACAAAGAGATTATGTCTAAACAAAAAAAGACAATTTTAATTATGGCTGGTGGCACCGGCGGGCATATATTTCCAGCCTTAGCCATCTCAAAAGTGCTCAAGCAGCGCTCGGCTAATATCGAGTGGTTAGGATCAAAACGCGGCATGGAAAATACATTAGTGCCTAAGCACAATATTCCATTACACACAGTCAGTGCCGTGGGTTTGCGCGGTAAAAATAGGTTGGCACTAATCAAAGCGCCCTTCTTATTAAGTCTTGCCTTTATCCAGACAGTACGTGTATTTGCTAAGGTAAACCCCAGTGTTGTACTTGGTATGGGTGGCTTTGCTTCAGGTATTGGTGGCTTAGTGGCTTGGCTGTTACGTGTGCCACTAGTCATTCACGAACAAAACTCAATTCCCGGCACCACTAACAAACTTTTATCAAAGATTGCCACACAAACTTTTCAAGCATTTGACGATAGTTTTGATCGCTCAACTGAGGTTTTTACTTCTGGCAACCCGGTATTGTTTAAGCCTAAAAAGAAAAGTGCTAACAATAAAAAACTCAACTTATTAATTGTTGGTGGCAGTCTAGGTGCCAAGCCTATTAATGATATCGTTACTAGACTGAGTATTGATATCAACATTTGGCATCAAACTGGTAAACAGCACCTAGATAGTGTTAAAGCTCAATATAACAATAAAAATGTAAAAGTAGAGGCGTTTATTGATGATATGGCAAAAGCTTACGCTTGGGCAGATATTGTACTTTGTCGCGCAGGCGCGATGACAATTTCAGAGTTGATGCTTTCAGCCACGCCTAGTATTTTGATTCCACTGCCACATGCAATTGATAACCATCAATTTTACAATGCCAAAATCCTTTCTAGTCATAACGCTGGCATTTTGATTGAGCAAAAAGATTTAAGCCTTAAACTGCTTGAAAAAACATTGTTAGATATTGATGATACGCAGATTCAACAAATGTCTGACAACGCAAAACAGCTGGCCAAACCTGAAGCAGCAAAGATGATTAGTGACTACTTGCTTGAGATTGGTTAATACCTAATCTGCTAAATAACGCTTGATCAGTATTGGTGTCAGGATTATCCGTCGTTAACAACTGCTCACCATAAAAAATAGAGTTAGCCCCTGCAAAGAAACACATGGCTTGCATCGCCTCACCCATTTCAGTGCGACCAGCTGACAAACGCACCACCGATTTTGGCATCATGATGCGTGCTACGGCAATGGTACGCACAAACTCACTCTCAGTTGGTGGTGCTACTTTTTCAAATGGCGTACCTGGAATTGGCACCAAAAGATTGAGTGGCACACTGTCAGGGTGTGCTTCTAAATTAGATAAAGATCTGAGCATAGAAGCACGATCAGTCTGCCCTTCACCTAAGCCCAAGATACCGCCACTACAGACATGAATGTCAGCATTTTGTACAGATTCAAGCGTGTCTAAACGATCTTGAAACGTACGTGTGGTAATCACATTGGCATAATTTTCTTCTGAAGTATCGAGATTGTGGTTGTAATAATCCAAACCTGCTTCTTTTAAAGTAAAGGCCTGTTCTTGCGTTAGCATGCCTAGCGTCACACAAGTTTCCATACCCATGGCTTTAACACCTTGAATCATAGGAATAACTTTATCCAAGCTTTTATCAGTAGGATTACGCCAAGCAGCGCCCATACAAAAACGCGTTGCGCCCTTGTCTTTTGCTGATTGTGCCTGCTCTAATACTAAATCAATCTCCATGAGTTTTTCACGCTCAAGACCAGTGTCGTATTTAGAACTCTGCGAACAATAAGAACAATCCTCTGGGCAGGCACCGGTTTTAATATTAAGCAAAGAGCTTACTTGTACATAATTTGGATCAAAATTATCTCTATGAATTGTATGTGCTTTAAAAAGCAAATCATTAAATGGCATGGCGAATAAAGCCTCAACCTCTGCTAATGTCCAATCATTTCTAAGTTGTGTCATAATCACTAATATAATATTTTGATAGTTATTTTACGCCTCAGATAACAAAAAAGGCCGTGCAATTGCACGGCCTTTTTCTATGAATTGAAATTAAATATTACAAGCTGTAATACATTTCATATTCAACTGGATGAGTTGCACAACGAAGCTTAGTCACCTCTTCCATTTTAAGATCAATGTATGAATCAATCATATCATTTGTAAACACACCGCCTGCAGTCAAGAAGTCACGATCTGCATCTAGAGCCTCTAACGCTTGATCAAGTGAAGATGCTACTGTAGGGATCTTTGCCTTGTCAGCTTCAGACAATTCATATAAATCTTCTGTCGCAGGTTTGCCTGGATCGATCTTGTTCTTAATACCATCAAGGCCGGCCATTAACATTGCAGAAAACGCTAAGTAAGGGTTTGCTGTTGGATCTGGGAAACGTACTTCAACACGCGTGCCTTTAGGGTTTGCAACAAAAGGAATACGAATCGCAGCTGAACGGTTTTTAGCAGAGTATTGTAAAATCTCTGGTGCTTCAAAACCTGGTACTAAACGCTTGTATGAGTTAGTTGATGCATTACAGAATGCATTTAACGCTCTAGCATGCTTAATAATACCACCGACGTAATGTAGTGCCATTTCACTTAAGTTGCCGTAAGCACCTTCTTCATAGAACAAGTTGACGCCATCTTTAGCCATTGACTGGTGAACATGCATACCGTTACCGTTGTCACCAACGATAGGCTTAGGCATAAATGTTGCTGTCTTGCCGTATACGTGTGCTACATTTTGAACACAGTACTTTAAAATTTGAGTTTCGTCTGCTTTTTTAACTAACGTGTTAAACAATGCGCCGATTTCATTTTGACCTGCTGTACCCACTTCGTGGTGATGTACTTCAGTGGTCACACCCATGCTTTCGATTGCTAAACACATTTCAGCACGTAAATCCATCATTGAGTCAACGGGTGGCACTGGGAAGTAACCGCCTTTAACGCCTGGACGGTGACCGGTGTTACCACCGTCAAAGTCACTACCACTTTCCCAAGCAGCTTCCTCAGAATGTACTGAGTAACTACATGCGCCCATCGTATTGTCAAACTTAACCGAGTCAAATACAAAAAATTCTGGCTCGTTACCGAAATAAGCAACATCAGCAACACCTGAATCTTGCATGTACTTTTCAGCACGCTTTGCGATTGAACGCGGATCTTTTTCATAGCCTTTCATATCTTCTGGCTCGATAATATCACAACGAACAATTAGTGTAGACTCTTGAGTGAATGGGTCCATAACGCACGCATCTAAGTCTGGCTGTAGAATCATATCTGATTCATTAATATCTTTCCAACCAGCGATTGAAGAGCCGTCAAACATTTGACCTTCTTCAAATTTATCAGCATCAACTTGGTGAGCCGGAACACTAACGTGTTGCTCTTTACCTTTAGTATCAGTAAAACGGAAATCAACGAATGTAACTTCGTTGTCCTTCATCATCTTTATTACATCTTTAGCAGACATATTTTCTCCTATTTTTAACTATTTAATTTGCTGACAGTCGTTGTCAAACAGAGCGCGCCATTGCGATCAAAATTCTTGTTTGGTTTTATTGTTATGTTAATTGTTATATTATGAAAAACTGTTATTTACAATAAAAACAGCGACTTATTCTACCCTATTTTCTCTACAAGTAAAATAATCTCATCAGTTTTTTCATGAATTTCAACGACTTTATGGCCATGCACTTTACACCAAGCGGGTATATCATGCAGTACGCCCGGATCCGTAGCAATCATCTCAATTAAATCGCCTTTATCAATGGTGTTAATCATTTCGCCTAAACGTATTACTGGCATCGGACAAAGTAGGCGTTTAGCGTCAATAGTGTGCTTCATATAAGTTATTCAATCCCTAGCCAATCTTGAGGCTTGATATAGTACTCGTATAATTTTTCTTCCTCACTACCTGTTTCTGGCTTGTATTGATATTCCCAGCGCACAAGCGGTGGCAACGACATGAGAATCGATTCCGTACGGCCACCGGTTTGCAAGCCAAATAACGTGCCACGATCATAAACCAAATTAAACTCGACATAACGACCACGACGGTACAGTTGGAATTGTCTTTCATGATCGGTAAATGGTGTGTCTTTACGACGCTCAACAATTGGTCGATAAGCTTTAATATAACTATTACCCACACTTTGCATAAAAGCAAAACATTCATCAAACCCACCTTGGTTAAGATCGTCAAAAAACAAGCCGCCAATACCACGCTGTTCATCACGATGCTTCATGTAAAAATAATCATCACACCATTTTTTATATTTTGGATACACCTCGACACCAAATGGATCACAAGCATCTTTAGCTGTTTGATGCCATAAAATCGCATCTTCATCAAAACCGTAATAAGGGGTGAGATCAAAGCCGCCACCAAACCACCAAATCGGATCTTCACCTTCTTTTTCTGCAATAAAAAATCTGACATTGGCATGTGAAGTTGGCGCATATGGATTGTGCGGGTGAATCACCAATGAGACACCTAAAGCACTAAAGCTACGCCCTGCTAACTCTGGGCGTAATGCTGTCGCTGAAGCCGGCATGTTGTCGCCATGGACGATAGAAAAGTTAACGCCTGCTTGTTCAAACACAGCGCCGTCAGTCAGTACACGGGTAAGCCCGCCACCAGCACCGTTCTCTTTTTCCCAGTTGTCTTTGATAAAACTGGCTTTGCCATCTACTTGCTCTAATTGGTCGCAAATATCTTGTTGCAAACCTAATAAATAAGCCTTAACTTGGTCGATCATCTGAGTTGCTCTCCAGTGTCTAAATTAATTATTCTTGATGGTGGGTTATTATAGTTTCGTGGTGCGATGATAAAATCTAATTCTTGCTTAAAAAATACATTCAACTGCAACACGCTAGTTGCGCTATTTTTACCGCTAATATTGGCACTGGTAGAAACCAAAGCGCTGTTGCTTGCTTGACATAGTTTTGTAATCAAAGGGTCGTTAGTCAGCCTAAGGGCAATGGTATCAAACTCGCCAGTCAATAACTTAGAAGTATGCTGATTGGCTTCAAGTAAATACGTTGTCGAGGTGTTGCCTGCTTTAATTTTATCCAGTTTTGATGTATCTTCCACGTAACCATGAAAGTGTCTTACGTCACTGGCCAATAAAATCATCCCCTTATTAATTGAGCGATGCTTAAGTTGCAAAATACGCTGCATAGATTGCTCAAAACACGGCAAACAAGCCAAACCCTGAATGGTATCAGTTGGGTGGGATATCACCCCACCCGCTTGTAAATACTGAATTGCCAGCCTAACTCTAAAACTCATGATGTTTTTTTGGCCCTTGGATGGCACTGATCATAAACTTTAGACAGCTCTAAAAAATCAAGATGGGTATACACCTGAGTTGACTTAATACTTTCATGGCCTAAAAATTCTTGTACAGATCGAAGGTCATGGCTGGATTGTAAAAAGTGTGTTGCTGCTGCGTGACGCAACATATGTGGATGTACGTTAATTTTAATCCCGACTTCAAGTGCGCGTTTTTTCACCATAGTTTGTATAGCTCTCACGCTAATTCTAACGTGTCTATTATTTAAAAATAAGGCACCTTGGATAACACCTGTTTTTTGTAAGTAATTGGCAATCGCTCTTTGGGCGGATTTACCCAATGGCGTATGACGCATCTTGCCACCTTTACCCATCACGTTTAAAAAGCCTTGCTTAGTATCTATATCATTTACATCAAGGCTAACCAATTCTGATACACGAAGTCCGCACGAATACATGACTTCAATAATAGCCACATCACGTAGCTCTGATGGTGATTTAGACCTTGGGTTGAACATAAGTGTTAGTTGGCCATAATCC
>DNJI01000109.1:0-476 GCA_003489145.1 Gammaproteobacteria bacterium
AAGAAACCAGCTGAAGCTGATGTAGCAGCTACTAAAGTAGCGATAGCGATAATTTTTTTCATGTTAATCTCCTAGATTAATTGTTTTTAAATTTAACACCCTCATTATTGGGATGTTTTAAGTATCAGACTTGAGCCGTCTTGATAGGTGTGCATTATACGCCAACTATATTAGAAGTCAATAATATTCTAATATATATTTACAAAAAAGCCACAAGTATCTCTACACACCCTACTAAGACAACAATTCGTATAATAATAAAAGTTTGAAAATATTCAAAACGACCCGAAAAACCCAATAAAAATACTCAAAAATGGCCAAAAACAGCTAAAGAGGCCTTAATTTAAGGTGCTTAATGGTCTATTAGTAGGGTTTTTGCTTAAAAACAGTGGTGTTGAGGAGGGTATTTTAGAAATAATAGAAATATTGAAGATGATGGGTTTGCTTTGGTAAAGAGCAGTCTATCTATAAGGGTG
>DNJI01000109.1:816-13498 GCA_003489145.1 Gammaproteobacteria bacterium
GGTGAGTAATCTATAAGGGTGGGTAATATATAAAGGTGGGTAATAGTTAAATAATAATTAAGGGAAGAAGGAAGGGAATAATATGGAAAGATCTTTTTGTTAATTAAGTGAGGGTTGGCATTAATAGACGATAAAAAACCAGCCACAAGGGCTGGTTTTTTATAGTCATGTTTTAAAGGATATAATTAATTATTAATTTTTCGTGTTGATGATGCAGCTGGTGAAAGCGCATAACCTTGCTTTCCATAAATAGTGCTTGTATCACCAAAGGCATCGTTTGTCTGCTGTAAAGCATGATCTCTAAGCACTCTGCCAACACCAAAAGTCTCAGCCTTGGCACGCACATAGCCATCTGACAAGCCAAAAGCTGCAAAATCATCAACAATAAATGTTTTATCTTGGCCGCCAGCCTGTTGTAATGTTGAAGCAAAGTCTGTTTCCTTTAGCCAGTTACTTGGCTTAACTCTGTCTTGAAAACTAGACATGGTATCAACCGGTCGAAACACTGGGTTTTGCCTATACTGCGTTAATGACACAGGGCGAGCACCGTAACGACTTAAATTTGCCGCATCATTTCTAGGCCCCCAGCTACCGCTAGTGCCAAAAGGGTTCCAATCAGAGTTGTTAGCCCAAGGCGCTTGATTGTTATAACCAGTGCCCATACCAAAAGGCGACCAACTGGTGTTATTTCCATTCCAAAACGCACTAACCGTGCTTGAGGATATGACCAATATAGCGGCTAAAAACTTCATTCTTCTCATGGGATTCAATTATTAGGTTTAACTTGTATATCATTATATCATCATATAACGCCCACCATCAACGATGGCGTTAAAACAAATAGCTCATTTTGGCAAAAATTCGATCGTTATTTTTGTAAGCGTTAATAATTAGATTGTCACCGCCAATATAATCAATGATGCCGCCACTAACTGATGTTTGATCATCTAGTGCATAATCGAGAGATATTCTAGCAGAGCCGCCATCTTGCCCATGACTACCAAACACACTGAGCACCGCACTTAAATCTAGCGTTTGATTTAGATAGGATTGGTTAAAACGTACCACTTGCTGAACTTCTTTTTCTGGCTTATAGCCGTTTGATTTAATATTAATTGCAGTGGAATAATTATGGATATTTCTCATTGCGATTTCATAGCCAATTGATCCGTCAGTAATACCATTATACTCAAAGCCTAATAAAGCATCTGTTCTAGCCTTGGCGTCACTCACCCCGTTATATTTAATATGATCAAAATGGGCAATTTCAGCCTTTAACAAATAACTGCCGGCAACCTTGTTGTAGGCCGCACCCAACATTTTTGATTTGTTATCATGGCTCAATATCGTATTGCTTTCTACTAAATAAGGCTTATCGACATAAGTGTCGGCAAAATATAGCCCCAGATCATAGCCAGAAAATGCACCCGTTAAACTCAGCGCAATACCAGTATTATCCAAAGAATCATCGGGCTTGCTGGTAGGCTTATTTGCTTCAGTTGGTTTAAAGTCAGAATACTGCATTGCATTCTTAGTAAAACGATTTTCATGCAAAGCAATAACCGACAAATTCAAATTGTCAAAATAATAATCCAATTTACTCATGACTCTACCCAGACGCAAATTCTTAATATCAACCAAACCTGGTGTTCGGTTGTCTAATGGGTTTAGAATATCCGTTATTCGTATCGAATCTGACTTGCCCCATACGACGATCTGCCTACCAAGCTTAAAATCCAAACTTGGGGAAATTTCGACTTCAATATTGAGCTCGTTTAGGTTAATTTCATTTTCATAGCCATCTGGAACGGTTCTGTTTTCTAGCTCATAAATAAAATCATGATAGCCTTTAAGGTTGCCGGATAATTTTATGCCGTTATCAAGCTTGTATTCACCAAGAATATCAATCAAAGTTTTGAAGGATGATAAATCCTTGTCATTATTAAAGTTGTAATGTGTTTCTAAATCAACTGACCCATATAAAGCCCCTTTGTCGGGCTGAGTATTTTCAACAATTATTTCAATGTCTTCGTCGTCAAAACCATCATCGTCAAAACCTTCTTCTGCGCTAATCGATATAGATGCTGCCAGTGCAATACTGGCTAAAAACCACTTTGTCACTTACAAGCCTTTTTCGATCGTACGAATGGTAAACATATCATCGCTGATGTCTTGATTAATCTCAACGTTGGAATTGCTTAAGACAGTCTTATGTAGTGTTCGTTTGCCTTGCTTGGTGGTCATGGTAGTAGTCATGGCCACCCAGATGCCGTCAATTTCTTCCAATTTACGCACATCCATGTATTTAATACGTTTGGCTTTTTTCAAATAAAACTTAGCCCGCGTCAACACATAATTATCTTTACGCACATACAAGATACTTTTGATATAACCGGTTTCATCAATAACTGCCTGACTTACAGGGGTTGATTCAATCACCCACACCTTCTCGTTTCCGCCCTTGCGCTTGATAGTGGCTTCTTTCAATAGCTTAAAGGTGTAGTCATCTAGCTCTTTATCGGTCATATCCGAATAAGAGAAATCACTACCCATAAAGGCGGCATCCTTATCACTTGCTGGAATGCGCTTGGTTTTTTTCAGCGCTGGCAAATACATCCACTGATCATCGTCTTTATCATCACCACTATAGTCATAAGTTAAAAACGCGGTATTCTTCACATCACTTGGTGATAAGAAAAAGATGGTTTTATGCTCAGTGTTGGCATCCACATCTTTGGCAAAAGTTCGCAATTGGCGCGTGCGTTTTTTACCTTTTTTATCAATTAAGGTCATTTGCATGGTTGAAATCAAACTAGCGCCATCATCTCTAGCATCAGCCTTTTCCATAATGCTTCTGGCGCTTTCTCCAGCAAAAGCACTTGATGTACCCAGCAGCACACTTAGTGCAATTAATAACCGGTTGTTCATTACAAATCTCCTTTGTTGTGAATCATCAGCTTCAGGATAGCCGGCACCAAGAAAAAATCAGCCAATAATGCAATAAAAATAGCACTGGCAGTTAAGATGCCAAAATTAAACATGTTGCTCATGGTCGCTGTCGTCAGCACTAAAAATCCCAAGGACAGTACAATTGAGGTCACCACGATCGCTCTACCGGTACCCAGCAAGGTTAGCCTTACCGCCTTATCGACATCGTTATATTCAAGCTCATAACGCCTAAAATTATGCATAAAGTGCACGGTATCATCCACCGCCAAACCCAGTGCAATCGCGCCAATCAACATGGTAAACATATCCAGTGGCATGTCTAAAACCACCATAATAGTGGATAAGAATAAAATTGGTAGTACGTTTGGAATCATACTAATGAGTCCAATCTTTAAATTACCAATCAACACAACCATCATAATTGATATTAGTCCGAATGCCAACACATAGCTCACTGCGCTTGAATAAATAGATTTTTCCATAATGGTCGCCAACAAAACAGAAACACCGGTTAATGATACTTTGGCAATCCCTTCAAACTCCTTGTCTAGTTGAGTCTGTACTTGGTTAATGAATTGATTGTAGGCCAACGCATCAACATACGGCACCTTAACGGTCAATCTCGCCTTAGAAAAATCAGAACTAACAAAGTCTTGTAAGTCATCACTGCCACTATTCTCAAATAAAAACAACTCTTGAGCGATCAAATCTCTATTTTGTGGAATGGCATAAAACTCAGATTTATTCTCATTTAATGCCTTGTTAGTCTCTTTAATGACATCTACCAAGCTAAGTGTCTTGCCCACAAAGTAAGCATCGGTTTGAATGCTATCAAGATACGCACTAGACTTTTCAATCTTGTTTAATACGTTTGGCTCGTATAGTCCGTTCTCTTTACCGGTATCAATAATCACCTCAAGCGTAATTGAACCTCTAAGCTTGTCGTCAACCACCTCAGTTGCGACTCTTGAAGGGCTATCCTCAGGAAACCAGTTAAGCGGTAGGTGGGAAAATCTCAATTGAGAAGCGAAGAATATTGCCACCAAAATAATTAAAGCACTAACCGCAACAATGGCTTTTGGATATCCGGTAGCAATGTTGCTAATGCCTAATAACAAAGCGTCCATTTTAGTATTGCCATGCGGATCTTGTTTGGCTGGTTTGTGCTTTATTTTCATCACACTCAGCAGTGCTGGTACCAGCACCAAGGTAAACAACAAGCCAACCAATACGCCAAGACTTGCAAAAGTGCCCAAATCAGCCACTGGGGCCACATCTGAAAATGAGAACGACCATAATCCTGCCGCCGTTGTCAATGAAGTCATAACAATGGCAAGGCCTGAGTGACCCATCGCATAGCGCAAAGACGCTTTTGTATTTTTCGATTCAGTGAAATCCTTATAAAAAATTGCCAATAAATGAATCACACCACTGGTAATCACTGCCAGTAAAAATGACGGCATAATCTGGGTCACAATGGTAAATGGGGCGCCAGACATTGCCATCATTGACAAGGTAGAAATAACCGTGAACAACACCGCAATAATCGGTAAAAATACGCCCGACAACCTTTTAAACAGGAGAAATAAAACAAGGATAATCACAACCACCATCTTCTGAATAAATTGCTTGGTGTCTGCCCTCATGCTTTGTTTTAAAGTGCCGGCAATGACAGCAGATCCCGTCAAATAGATGTCAAAATCATCAGACTGAAAGTCTTTAATAATGGCTTGTGTTTTAGCAACAATTTCAGTGTTTTCATCATCACTCAAATATAACTGGGGCTCTGAATCACTTGCATCTTCTGCAAATTCATCTTCCTCGTCAACAACAATTAGATTGCCGTCAGCATCAAAGGATGAGTAAGTTTGGGTGTCAATCACCAGAGTAGTAAAAGTCAGGTCTTCACTATAAAGCAAATTTTTAAATAATGGGTTACTTATCGCCCTTTGCTTTTGTGGTGTGATATCAGCCTGAGCCTTTGGCAGCGCTTCAAATAAGTCTTCAACAATCAAGCTGTCTTCATTGCCGTAAGTATTTCTGGCATTAATTAAAGAGTTAACTTCTTCAATATAAGGCAGTTCATTCTCAAGCCTTTTGTGGAGTTTTTCAAGTTTTTTCAAAAAATCAAGATCAAAAATATCTTTTGTCTTAACCGCAATCAACAACTTCTCATCGCGGCCGAACTGGTCTCGAAAATCATCATAAGCCAGACGCATCGGATCGGTTTCATGCAAAAAACCTTCTGTCGAAGTATCCATGGTAAGGTGCTTAAGCTGCGAGCCCATCGCCAATACTAATAACAAGATCGCAACAATAACTTTCTTGCGATTATCAAAGATAAAATCTGAAAAATCTTCAAATTTTAGTTCAGTGCGATGACGCCAATTCATAAGACCATGTCTCGGTTAAATTGTTGTAATATTACTTAGAATCTTCTTTTTTAGCATCTTTGTCTTCTCTTGGAGGGCAGCCATTGTGTAATAACCACTGGTCTTCATGTCCAATCGCCTTTGCAAAGGCAGGGATTTCACACTCTTCGGCTGTTTTTACCACTTCAGCTGTAGGCTCCTTCTCATCCTCGCCAATACCAAACAGCGCTAAAGCGCTAAAACTAAGTGTCAG
Source organism: Gammaproteobacteria bacterium (assembly GCA_003489145.1). Taxonomy (GTDB): domain Bacteria; phylum Pseudomonadota; class Gammaproteobacteria; order PS1; family Pseudothioglobaceae; genus Thioglobus_C. The sequence goes on from DNJI01000109.1 coordinate 6,391, forward strand.
GATTGACACTGTTAAGCCTGTTTTTAAACGGTTCATTTTTTCTCCTATTATTTTCCAAAAATTAAAAATTCGATAATATCACCAAAGGCCAAATAAAATAAAACCAAAAGGGATAAAGCAAAGATTAGTTTTTGCGCCACATTTAGATATTGAATCGGCGCCCTGCCTCTGGAAAGATCACAAACCTCACCAGGACAGTGCTTAACTTTCTCATCATGAAATAGGTTATAAACCTTACAACCCGCACAAATACCAAATACTGCTTCAAAGAATAACAGCCCCAAACACAAAGCACAAGTCAAAATATTAACAGGGCCACGAATATCATTCAAAACCACTAAATAGAACATGGTGGCCGCCAAAATAAAACCAAAACTCCAAGCCCATCTTTTTGGCTTAGCGTCTGTATATTCAGGTTTTTGGTTATTAACAACCCAACGACCCACAATCATCGATGGTGCGTACTTTGGATTGATAAAGATTCGAATAAAAAAATCAAACAGAAAGACAGAAACCATTAGCTTGGTCGGGTCATTGTTACCCATTAAGAAGCCGTTCATAAAGGCCATGAAGGCAAACAAGAAAACAATACCTGCAGCTGCTCTAACTTCGCGCTCATTGAAAACTAAAACATCATAGTCTTCGGCTTTTTCTCCAAATGCAAACATATCCACCCCACCACTGTGTCTATTAAAGATTGTGATTGTAACACAATCATGAATATGGAAGGGTAAGTGAATGTGGTGCCGATGGCCAGAGTCGAACTGGCACGAGCGTAGCTCACTACCCCCTCAAGGTAGCGCGTCTACCAATTCCGCCACATCGGCAATAAAGTTTAGAACTTACTCGTTGGGAATGTCGTTAATTTTGGTATCGATCATAGGTACATCAGATAGCATAACTGGCTCTGGCTCTATCACCACCTGATCCATGACACTTTGTGGCACATCTGTTGCGCTTGTTTCGTTAGTTGCTAAATAAGCCAGTGTTAGACTGGTTAGAAAGAAACCTGTGGCAACACCGGCTGTTAATTTATAAATAAAGGAATTTGCGCCTCGAGAACCAAACACAGAGCCAGAAGATCCAGCACCAAAAGCAGCACCTGCATCAGCGCCTTTGCCATGTTGCATTAAGATTAATGCAACCAAGCCTAGTGCCAACAGTACATGAATAATAAGAACAACTTGAAATGACATAATAATTAACCTGCTTTACAAATGTGTAAGAAATCGTCAGATTTTAATGATGCACCACCGATTAAACCACCATCAATATCTTCACAACCAATCAACTCTTCAGCGTTAACAGGGTTCATGCTACCGCCATATAAAATAGGGGTTGTCTGTGCAATATCACTATCGTGCTCTGCCAATAAACTACGAATAAAAGCGTGTGTATCTTGTGCTTGTTGTGGTGTAGCCGTAACACCCGTGCCAATCGCCCAAACTGGTTCATAGGCCACAATAATGTTTTTAAATGCCTCAATACCAACACGATCAATAACCGCCTTGATTTGACGAGCAACAACCGTTTCCGTATTGCCAGACTCTCTTTCTTCTAATAATTCGCCAATACAAAATAAAGGAGTTAAGCCGTTGTCTAACGCAACTTGTACTTTTTCAGCCACAATTTCATCCGTCTCGCCGTATAGGCTTCTACGCTCAGAGTGCCCAACAATCACGTACTCTACACCAAAGTCTTTAATCATGTCTGCGCTCACTTCACCGGTGAAAGCGCCTGAGGCATTGACATTAAGGTTTTGCGCGCCAACATGTAGTTGCGAATGTGTGGTTAAAGCCTCGGCTTGAGACAAATAAGGAGAAGGCGCACAGATAATAACTTTTGATTTAACATCGGCCATGCCTGAAAGAATACCCATGACTAAAGTGTTTACCGCTTCTTTTGAGGCATTCATTTTCCAGTTGCCCGCAACGATTGTCTGACGCATAATAATTATTTACTATAAAAAAAGGGGCAATGTTACGCTATTTAACGATAAAAATCAATCCCACAAAGGGTTTTAGTGCGAGGATTTCGAGCCAAAATAAAGCGCCAAAGAAACCATTAAAATTCCCAATGAAAAATACACTAAATCAAGCGCATCCGTAAAGCTCATAGATAGCGACACCTCGAAAAAGGTCACTACTAAAATCATTAAGATTACTTTAGCCAGTTTTGACTTAAGGTCGTCTAAAGAATTAATCACCAACACTTTGGATGACTGGCCGCTTTTTTTAGCTTCATCAATGTCACTAATAAACAGCTCGTATAAGCCCAAGGAAAAAATCATCAAAATAGTGGCCAATAAAAACCCGTCAATCGCACCAACTGTGTGTGCCACCATTTCAATTTTTAATAACTTTCTTTCTTCACCAGAGGCGCTAATATACTCCCCCGAATGTGACAATAAACTAATCACATCTATTGCAGTAATTGCAAACAAAAGTAATGACAACAACACTGATGCTACAACAGCCACCAAAACCATATGGCGAGAGTTCCATAATAGCTTCTCAAAGTACTTTTCAATTGACCCCATTTTGTATAACTCCTGTGCAAAAACTAAAGCTTTAGTATATCATTATTAATTTTAATTTAAACCCAATCTTAGGGTGAATCACCTTAACAATACCGAGCTACGTTTTATGTCAAAAACCTGGGCAAAATGCCTTAACACCTTAAAAGACACACTGCCTTTAGCAATTTTTAGCGTCTGGGTGCAACCCTTAAAGGCTCTTGAGGATGAGTCCAACCTTACATTGTTGGCACCAAGCACCTCAGTAAAAAATTACGTCAACAAAAATTTAAAACAAGAAATTAAAAACGTTGTTGCTCAACATAATAAAAATGTACAAATCTACATTGGTGTTGCAACACAGCCTGATGAACCAATTAAAACAGCAAGGCTACATAACACACCTTTATCTTCTGAATATATATTTGACAACTTGGTGCTGGGCAGTGCCAATCAAATCGCCTATAGTGCCGCCCAACAAATTGCCGAAAATATCAAATCATCTCTTTACAATCCTTTTATTATTTACGGCGGCTCTGGCCTAGGGAAAACACACCTTATGCAGGCAGCCGGACACTTGGCTAAAGAAAAAGACCCAAACATAAAGATAATTTATGTGCCACTCATGGATTTCGTTAGAAATATTACTACCAGCCTGCGTCACAACACCATTGAAGACATTAAGCTACACTATCAATCAGCCGACTTGTTGCTGGTTGACGATATTCACTTAATTGCAAAAAAAGAAAAGTCCCAAGAAGAATTTTTTCATATTTTTAACTTTTTATTTAGCACTAAAAAACAAATTATCTTTACCTGTGACCAACCGCCTAAAAACATTAAACACGTTGAAGAAAGATTAAAAACAAGGTTTTCTCAAGGGCTAACACTAGAATTAGCCCCTCCCGAGTTAGAAATGCGCGCCGCAATCTTACTAAAGAAAGCGCATAACGAAAAAATTAATATCGACCTAACAGAGGACACCGCCTTATTTATTGCTGGACACATAACCTCTAATGTTAGAGACTTGGAAGGGGCGTTACTTAAACTTAAGGCTTTTGTTGACTTCTCTAAAATTGACCATTCCTTCATCTCTAAAGAGGTTGTGGAAAGTGCGCTAGGCGACTTAATCAAGCCTCAAATTAAAAATATTGATATTAACGACATACAAAAAGAAACGGCCAAACATTACGCCATCACTGTTTCAGATCTGATTTCAAAAAGTAGAAAACAACACACCGTTTTAGCTAGACAAATGGCTGTTTTTATCTCGCACGAACTCACAACCTTATCTTTAACAAGGATTGGAAAACATTTTGGAAACAGGGATCATTCCACCGTTTTACACAGTATTGATAAAATAGAAAAAAAGATGCTAGAAGAGGCGTCAACAAAGAATGATTACGATTTAATTAAACTCAAATTAGCTAACTTATAAACACTATACACAACCGATTATCCACCCCATTGTCGATAACTTTAACAACTTAACAAATCCACAGAAATTATAAACATAACACCTTGGTTTTTACATAAAATAGTTAACTAGTATCCACAACTTAACAAACTGTTTTTTAAAGAAAAAAATTAGTTATTAACAAAAAAAACACCCCCTAATAATAATAATAATTATTTAATAAAAGGATTTTTTGATGAACACACAACTTACCGTTAGAGAATTACTAGAACCATTACAAACAGTTATTGGTGTTGTTGAAAAAAAACAAACACTTCCTATTCTTTCACATGTTCTAATTCAATTAAAAAATAATCAATTAACGTTAACCACTACCGATATGGAAATTGAGCTACGTGCTTCACATCCTATCAATACCCAAGAAGAGATTAGCTTTACAATTTACGCTAAAGATTTAATTGATATTATTAGAAAATTACCAGAAGAAACAATTATTCAATTTATTATTGAAGAATCAAAAATCTATATTAAAACCAACAACAATTCATTTGAACTTAATACTTTTAATCATCAAGATTTCCCGTCATTACCAAAAATTGAAAATTCTGATGTTATTAGAGTTAAACGTAACGCACTAAAAGAATTAATTGAAAACACTTCTTTTTCAATGGGTAATCAAGATATTAGAGCTTATTTAAACGGTTTATATTTCGAAGTTGATCAAGATAATATTACTGTGGTTGCAACTGATGGTCATCGTTTATCTATTGGTGAAATCAAGCAAAGTAATAATTTAGATAAAAAGAAAACAGTTATCTTGCCAAGAAAAGCGGTTTTAGAATTAACCAAATTACTTAACAAAAATGAACACGATGAAGTTGATATCCATCTTTCAGAAAACTATTTTTATTTAGTTAGTGACAATACAACGATTATTAGCAGATTAATTGATGGTAATTTTCCAAATTACGCACAGGTTATCCCAACTGACCATGAAAATACCATTGTAATTGATCGACAAGACTTTTTAAACAGTTTGCAGCAAGCCTCTATCTTTGTTGAAGAGCGCACCAAAGGTGTTAAGTTAGCCTTTAAAGATTCGCAACTTAATATTTTTTCACACTCGGAAAGAGGTCAAGCAAAAACTAAAATTTCGATAAAGAATTTCGATAAAGAAATAGAAATAGCTTTTAATATTCACTATTTAATTTCTATTTTAGAAAAACTCACCACTGACGAAATTAACATGGTGGTGCCTGGTGGAGAGAATCAATCTTGTTTGTTAAGTAGTATTGGTGATGAAACATATCAATATGTTGTTATGCCAATGCGAATCTAATCTTATTGATGTTTAGGTCTTTGTATGGCTGTTATCAGTAAACTCTCTATTAATCACTTTCGTAATTTAGAGTCTCAATACATTACCCCTTCTGAAGAAATTAATTTATTTGTTGCTAATAACGCCCAAGGGAAAACCAACTTAATAGAGGCTATTTATTATTTGGGCCACAACCGTTCTTTTAAAACAAAAACCATTAAAGAGGTAATCCACTTCGATCACCAATCATTCCAACTAAACGCTCAAATTGACAACAATAGAATAAAGCTTGAAAAAACAAAAAACAAAAACACCATTACTATTAATCAACAACGTATTAGTAACACCAGTCAATTAAGTCAAATATTACCCATTCAGATTATCACTCCAGACAAAGGTTTTGTTGTTAACGGTACACCAAAAAATAAACGCTCTTATTTGGATTGGGGAGTGTTTCACGTGAAACCAAGCTCTGTTAAGGCCTTTAAAACCTACAATAAAGTCTTAAAAAACATTAACACCTTATTGGTTAGAAATAAAATAGATGAGTTAGATTTTTGGTTTTTAGCATTGGCAGAAGCGGCAGCAAAAATTAACCAAAACAGAATTAAGTATTTACAACAATTAAAGCAAACCGTATTTTCTGATTCGTCAGAATTACTATCAACTTTGATAAATCCGTTGGATCAGTTTGATTATCAATTTTCTTCTGGCTGGCCAAAAGAGGTTGATGAAACTAACCAACAAAGTATTTATAGCTACTTAAGCAATAACACTCATCATTTGTTAAAAGTTAAACACCTTAATTACGGATCACACAAAGCCAGTATTCGTTTTTCATTAAATAACAAAAATGAGTGTTTTTTATCAAGAGGTGAACAGAAAACTCTGTCTATTATTTTTTGGTTAACACAGGTTTTATTATTGGTTAATTTAAAGACAAAGCCCGTGGTGTTGATTGATGATCTTTCTTCAGAGTTAGACAATAAAAAAATCAATGTTATTTTGCAATATCTTAAAGCGCTAAAAGTACAAACATTCATGACAGATATTGGTCATAATTTGGACGTTATCAAAAGTATTAATCCCCGTATTTTTCAGATTGATAATGGTGTGATTAAAGTCAAAGATTAGAGGGTTTAATAAATCCTAACAATTCTTTTGTATCCCTTTAAAAACAATAGAATCCAAGTGAATTAAAAATTAAAAAAAACACAGATGAAAAGCCGATAATTGTGAGGGTCATGGTATAATAAATTTATTTTTTTCAAGCGCCTATGTCTGAAGATCAAACCCAAGAATATCAAGCTTCTAATATTAAAGTTTTAAAAGGTTTAGACGCGGTTAGAAAACGCCCTGGAATGTACATCGGTGACACTGATGATGGTACGGGTTTACACCACATGGTGTTTGAGGTGGTTGATAACGCAATTGACGAGGCGTTAGCGGGTCATTGTTCTAAAATCAAAATCACCATCCATGAAGATGATTCAGTATCAGTTACCGATGACGGTCGAGGTATTCCAGTTGATATTCACCCAGAAGAAGGGATTTCTGCTGCCGAAGTAATTATGACCATTCTTCATGCGGGTGGTAAGTTTGATGACAACTCTTATAAAGTTTCCGGTGGTTTGCATGGTGTAGGTGTGTCAGTAGTAAATGCACTGTCTGAAACCGTACATCTAACCGTACATCGTCATGGTGAAATCCACGAACAAATTTACAAAATGGGTGTGCCTGTTGAGCCAATTAAGGCAACTGGAAAAACTGACGGCACCGGTACCACGATCCACTTTAAGCCAAGCGCTGATGTTTTTGCTATTACTGAATTCAAATACGACATATTAGCTAATCGTGT
>DNJI01000094.1 GCA_003489145.1 Gammaproteobacteria bacterium
TTAATTCCAAAAACACGTTTACTGGCTAATGTAGACGGTGTGATGAATGCAGTTTTGGTTAAAGGCAATGCTGTTGGTCCGACCCTTTACTATGGCGCAGGTGCGGGTGATGAAGCTACGGCCAGCGCGGTGATTGCTGATTTGGTTGATATTATTAAAGGTACAGTGAGTGATGACATTCTTGGCTGGCAGTCTTTTGAAGCAATGCCACACCAAGCAGTAGATGAGATTGAAAGTATTTTTTACTTACGCTTATTAGCTACTGACAAACCTGGCGTATTGGCTGATATCACCACGATTTTTGCCAAACACAACATCAGTGTTGAAGCAGTCATTCAAAAACAAATTGATGCACAAAATAACGCTCACATTGCAATTATCACCAACCAAGTCAAAACAGGTGAAATCAATGCGGCTGTTGATGAGATTCAAAAAAATGATTTCATCCAAGAAACTGTTAAAATCATTCATGTGGAAACACTGGATTAATATTAAGGATTAATAAAATACTATGAGATATACTGGCCTAATTGAAAACTATAGAGACAGACTTCCTGTTGATGACTCAACTCGCTTAATCAGTTTGGGTGAGGGTAATACACCACTCATACGTTTAGAGAATATTCCTGCAACCTTAGGCAAAGATGTGGATATTTATATTAAATACGAAGGCCTAAATCCAACGGGTTCATTTAAAGATCGTGGCATGACCATGGCAGTTACTAAAGCCGTGGAGTCAGGCTCTAAAGCCATCATTTGTGCCTCAACGGGTAACACTTCTGCTTCGGCGGCAGCTTATGCTGCGCGCGCTGGCATTAAAGCTTTTGTACTGATTCCAGAGGGAAAAATTGCCCTAGGAAAATTGGCACAAGCCATGATTCATGGTGCTGTTATTATCCAGATCAAAGGTAACTTTGATGATGGTATGCGCTTAGTCAAAGAAGTGGCTGATCACGCGCCTGTATCGATTGTCAACTCAATCAATCCTTATCGCTTACAAGGTCAAAAAACCGCCGCCTTTGAAATTATTGAAGAGCTTGGTGATGCACCAGATTATCATTGCTTACCGGTTGGTAATGCAGGCAACATCTCAGCACATTGGATGGGCTACAAAGAATACCATGAAGATGGAAAAGCTGCCAACACACCAAAAATGGTAGGTTACCAAGCAGCAGGTGCAGCACCCTTTGTTAAAGGTGAGATGGTGGACGAACCAGAAACAATTGCCACGGCGATTCGTATTGGCCATCCACAAAGTTGGGATTTAGCACACACCGTTGAAAAAGAATCAAACGGCTGGTTTGATGCATTGACCGATGAAGAAATTCTAGCGGCACAAAAATTACTCACTGAAAAAGAAGGTATCTTCTGTGAACCGGCATCAGCAACATCGCTTGCCGGTGCAATGCGTGATATAAAAAGTGGCAAGATTCCTGAGGGCTCTAAGATTGTTTGTACACTAACCGGTCATGGTCTTAAAGACCCTGATACTGCTATCGCACAATGTAAAGATGCAATGATTAATATCAATCCAGTCATGGATGAGGTGCGAGACGCCATACTAGACAACATGTAATCTGGATAATATTTTTATTCAGGTTTGAATAAAAATAAAAAACTATGAATAAAAATAATTATCCAACCATTGATCAAACGATTGGCAACACGCCACTGGTACGACTACAGCGGTTAAACCCTAATCCTTCGAACATTATCCTACTCAAACTTGAGGGTAACAACCCTGCCGGCTCAGTCAAAGATCGTGCTGCCTTTAACATGATTACTCAGGCTGAATTACGCGGTGAAATCAGTCCTGGAGATACACTAATTGAGGCCACCAGCGGCAACACAGGTATTGCACTGGCAATGGTAGCGGCAATCCAGGGTTATCAAATGATTTTAATCATGCCTGATAATCTTTCACAAGAAAGACGTGACGCTATGACAGCCTATGGTGCAGAGCTAATCTTAGTTACCGAAGAACAAGGCATGGAAGGTGCACGTGACTTGGCCGAACAAATGGAAAAGGACGACAAAGGCAAGCTGCTTGATCAATTTTCCAACGAGGATAATCCAAATTCCCATATAAACACCACGGCTGAAGAAATTTGGCAAGATACTAATGGTGAAATTACGCATTTTGTCTCAGCTATGGGTACCACAGGTACGATTATGGGTGTTTCTAGCTATTTAAAACAAAAAAATTCTGCCATTCAAATCATCGGTGTTCAACCCGAAGATGGTGCAAAAATTGCTGGTATTCGTCGCTGGCCGAAAGCCTACCTACCTAAGATTTTTGATGCTTCTAAAGTCGACAATATAATGGATGTCTCGCAAATCTTTGCTGAGCAAACCACACGTGATTTGGCCACCCAAGAAGGTATCTTTGCTGGCGCATCTTCAGGAGGTGCAGTATCAGCAGCGATTGCACTATCCAAACAAGTCGACAATGCCGTTATTGTTACCATTGTTTGCGATCGGGGTGATCGATATCTTTCAACAGGATTATTCAACACTGAGTCATAAATGCGTCGATACTTCTCTCATCAATTTCCCAATGAGATTAAAACTTACGCATCACTATTACTAGCCAGCATCGCCTCTGTGATTGTCATTACTTTCTTCTTAGAGGTAAGTGATTATGCACAGCATAGTTTTAAAAACCTAATCGGCGCCAATCCTTATTTAAGCTTTATTATTACACCGATTGTTTTTGTAGGCATTGTTTATGTTGCAAAATATTATTGCCATTACGTACAAGGCAGTGGTATTCCACAACTCATTGCTGCGACTGATTCACGCAATAAAAGTATTCGTGAGCAGTTACTCTCGTTCCGAATCGCCTTAGGAAAAATTGGCTTTATTTTTTTAGGAATGCTGGGTGGTGCGCCGATTGGCATTGAAGGCCCAAGCATTCATATTGGTGGTTCTATTTTTTATGGCTTTAATCGATTCATCAAACTTAATCGTAAGTTTTTAATTCATGCTTTAATTGCAATTGGTGGTAGTGCCGGGCTGATTGTCGCCTTTAATGCACCGATTGCAGGGTTTTTATTTGCTTATGAAGAGATTGGCCGAAAACTAAAAAAACAAGCGTTAATACTGATTGCCATCATGAGTGGCATTGTTTATCTATTCGCCATTATGTATCGTGGTGATGCAAATTATCTAACCAACCTTTCTGCTTATTCACTCGAGCTAACGTTAGTTTGGCAGTTATTACCTTTGGCTATTTTAGCGGGCGTACTGGGTGGATTATTTTCAAAATCTACCTTATTCCTCATCAACAAATTTATTACCCATAGCAAACTTAAAGTCATCACCATCGCTGTGGTTCTTGGATTTATTGTCGCCAGCTTTAATTACCTATCTACTGGTCAAATTGCAGGATCTGGCAAAGATGAGGTGCTGTTAATGTTGGGAGGTACAGGTTTGGGCTTAGACTTTGTTGCCATGAAGTACTTTGCTACGCTTACTTCACTTGCCTCAACAATTCCAGGCGGATTATTTATGCCAAGCATTTCAATCGGTGCGGGCATTGGCTCAGAGGTTGCTAGTTTTTATACGCAGATTGACGCTCAAGTGATTATCATCATGGCAATGATCGCTTACCTTAGTGCGGTAATTAGGGCGCCATTAACATCAGTATTTGTCATCCTAGAAATGACGACCACACTACACTTACTGATCCCAGGACTCATGATTGCCTTTATCGCCAATTGGATATCAAAGCAAATTTTTGCACAGCCAATCTACGAAGCTTTGGCTGATAACTACCTAAAACTAACAGGCAAGTAGTTAAAAAGGTCTAACCACCACCAAAACAATAATAGCCACCAGTATCAATACTGGAAACTCATTAAACCAACGATAAAACACATGCGAACGCGTGTTTTGATCTGCCTTAAAAACACTCAACAAATGCCCGCAATAAAAATGATAAGCAATCAAGATACCTACCAATACTAACTTAGCGTGTAGCCAGTACTGCCCAGCATAGGCTTGCCATGCATAATCTTGCAGCATCCACACACCTAAGATAGTCGCAATCACAAAACTTGGCGTCATAATGCCACGGTAAAGCTTGCGTTCCATCACCTTAAAACGTTCAACACTGACTTTATCATCACTCATAGCGTGATAAACGAACAAGCGTGGCAAGTAAAACAACGCTGCAAACCAAGTGATAACACTAATAATATGAAAAGCCTTTATCCACAACATACAATTCCTAACAATAAATATAGTTGCTAACCATTATAGTAAAATAAAGCGAAACTAATCACCCTCTTTAGGCACTTGAAGAAATACCGCGAAATTCCCTACAACTATACTTCGTTCTCAGACAAGGAAGTCGTCTGTCGTTTTTTAGGTGAAGAATCGTGGGAATTACTCAATCAACTTAGACAAAATCGTAATACCGGTCGAAGCGCTAGAATGCTGTTTGAAGTGCTGGGTGATATGTGGGCAGTAAACCGCAATCCTTATTTACAAGAAGACTTAATCAAAAATAAACGCCGTTGGAAGGCGCTTACTGAGGCGCTTTATTCACGTTTAAATCAAATTAGATCACGCGCTGATAGTAATGAAAAAGTGCTTGAGTTAGTACACAGCGCTGACCAAGCAGTTGATGGTTTCAAACACTGCTTAAGCGAATTCAAAAACAACAAACAACGCATCAAAAAAGCTTTACTTAAGGTTACTCATAACAACAACATTCGCTTTGATGCGCTATCTCGATCATCACATGCAACAGATGCAACGGATTGGCGTGTTGAGTATCCAGCCGTGGTGATCACCCCAGATACTGAAATTGAAATTGCCGATATTGTCAAAACCTGTATTGAACTGGGTTTAACAATCATTCCTCGTGGTGGTGGTACGGGCTATACCGGTGGTGCGATTCCCTTAGATACACAAACAGCCGTTATCAATACCGAAAAACTCAGCTTTATTGAGCCCATTCATAATCAAGATGGATTACATTCAATCAATGTGGGTGCGGGTGTGATTACTAAGCGTGTGAGCGAAGCAGCAGCAGCCAACAATTTAGTGTTTGCAGTAGATCCTACCTCGCAAGATGCCTGTACGATTGGTGGTAATGTGGCTATGAATGCCGGTGGTAAAAAAGCCCTGCGCTGGGGTACAACCATTGATAACTTACTCTCTTGGAAAATGGTGATGCCCGACGGTAATTGGCTACAAGTCAAACGCTTAGATCACAATCAAGACAAAATTCAACTATTAGATGAAGTCAGCTTTAAAATCCATCATTTAAAAACTGATGGAAAGACTCTGCTAAAAACGGAAACACTCACCATTAATGCCACGAACATGCGCAAGAGTGGTTTGGGTAAAGATGTAACCAATAAATTTTTAGATGGCCTGCCCGGTATTCAAAAAGAAGGTTGTGATGGCTTTATCACCTCAGCTGAATTTATCCTTCACCAACCACTCGAACACATTAATACTTTATGTTTAGAGTTCTTTGGTCACGATTTAGACAATGCTGTTTCTGCTATTGTTGCAATTAAAGATAATGTTGATAGTAATCAAGATGTTGATTTAGTGGGTATGGAGCACCTCGATGCTCGCTATGTAAAAGCGGTTAATTACACCACCAAAGCCAATCGATCAGAACTACCTAAAATGATACTACTGATTGATATTAGCTCGAATAATCAATCTTCTTTAGACGATCAGATTGATCAAATCATCACCCTAACACACGATCGTGAAGGCGAATGCTTTGTGGCTAAATTGCCTGAAAAACGAAAAAATTTTTGGAAAGATCGCTCCAATACTGCCGCAATTGCCGCCCACACTAACGCCTTTAAAATCAACGAAGATGTGGTGATTCCACTAGACAAACTGGGTGAGTATAGCCATGGTATTGAGCACATCAATATTCGACTTTCAATCGAAAATAAATTAGCCACCTTAGATACAGTTAAAGCTTATTTTCAAAACATTAACCCAGACTCTAGCTTAATTAAAGACAAAATTGACCATGCTTTAACTTTGCTCGATGAAGTTAATACCGAGTGGAAAGGCGCATTATCAAGTCTAGCAATAGCAGCTGAATTTAAAGCCATTCAAACAGGTGAACGAGTTATCTCCTATATTAATGAATTTGCACAACCATTAAACGAATTACTCATGGGCGACCTCTTTACCGAAATTCGTAAAGAAGTCCAAGCAATCCATACTGAGTACCGTGAAAGCCGTCTTTTTGTCGCTACTCATATGCATGCTGGTGATGGTAATGTACATACCAACATTCCAGTGCATTCACATAATACGCAAATGCTGCACCAAGCTGAAGCCGTCGTGGATGAAATCATGACCTTGGCATCAGATCTTGGTGGTGTCATTTCTGGCGAACATGGGATTGGTTTAACCAAATATCAATATCTTTCTGATGAATTTAAACAAGAATTTATTGAGTACAAAAATAAAATCGACCCAAATGGGTATTTTAATAAAGGCAAGCTCATGCCTGGTAGTGGGTTAGATAATGCCTTTACTCCATCACTAAGATTGGTTGAGCAAGAGGCTTTGATTTTAGAAAGCAGTGAAATTGGTGAAATTAACGACATGGTGAAATCCTGCCTACGTTGTGGTAAATGTAAAGATGTGTGTACCACTCATGTGCCAGAAGCTAACTTATTGTATTCACCTCGTGACAAAATTATTGGCACTAACCTAATCTCTGAAGCCTTCCTCTACGAAGAACAAACGCGTCGAGGCGTTTCGATTAATCATTTTGATGAATTTAACGACATTGCTGATCATTGCACTATTTGTCATCGTTGCGAGGCGCCTTGCCCAGTCAATATTGATTTTGGCGATGTCTCAATCAAAATGAAAAATATTTTAGTTAAGCAAAAACAAAGGCATACCAATATTGCTGCTAGAGTTTCTATTGCTTATTTAAATATGACCAAGCCGTGGCAAATCAACCTCACCAAAAAACTGTTAATTGACTTTAGTTACAAAGCCCAACACCTTGCCTCTAGACTGGCTAAACCGTTCTTAAAGAAACAACCCAATAAAACCGTTGGTAGTCCAAATGCTTTAACCGAGTTGGTGACAATTTTAGACAAACCATTACCAACCGATACGGGTATGGCACCACTGCGCAGTTTACTCAATATTAATGATGCGGGCACCATTCCGATCTTGGCACATCCTGATAACTCTAACGCTGATTCACCGAGTGTGTTTTATTTTCCAGGCTGTGGTTCTGAACGTCTATATTCTCAAATTGGCCTGGCTACCGTCGCCCTACTCTATCATCAAGGGGTTAAAGTCGTACTACCACCAAGTTACTTGTGCTGTGGTTACCCACAAGCCAGTGCTGGTAATGAAGCTAAAAGTAAAGAGATTTCTACCGATAATCGCGTGTTGTTCCATCGTATGGCCAATACACTCAACTACTTAGATATCAAGCATGTGCTAACCTCTTGTGGTACTTGTATTGATCAGCTCATGACCTATGAGCTCGGTGATATTTTTAAAGACGCTCAACTTACCGATATTCACGAATACTTGTTGGCTAACGATGTCAAACTTAACAAGTCAGATGAAAAATATCTCTACCATGCGCCCTGTCATGACCCAATTAAAAGTGGAGATTCTGCCGATGTGATTTCACAAATCATGGGTTCTGACGTAACTAACAACGATCGCTGTTGTGGTGAAGCGGGCACCTTTGCAGTGGCGCGTGCTGACATCGCCAAACAGGTTAAATTTAAAAAAGAAAATGAAATTCAAAAAGATTTGACAACATTGATTGGCACACCAAAAGCCAAAAAAGGCATTAAGATGCTCACCACCTGCCCTGCTTGTCGCCAAGGCTTATCACGCTATCAAGCGTCCACAGGTATTGAGCCGATTTATCCCGTTGAAGTGATGGCTGAACAAATCTTGGGTGCAAACTGGCAGAAAGACTTTATTAATTCTGTGGCAATTGAAAAAGTATTACTCTAAAATAAGCACTGACAAAAGTCAAAAAACTTGAGAAGAATTTAAACAAACGGAGATATTATGAAAAAACTACTCATCACGCTTTTTGCGTTATTTTCAATCAACGCCTTTGCAGGCAATGCACAAAATATTGCTGACGCATTCAACGCGTCAAACACCCCTGCTGAACTCGTTAAATCAGGCTGGGCTGGCAACGATGGCGGCAAAGGCTACAAAGTACTACAAGTAATTGTCAAAGGCTCAAGCAAAGCGGCAGAATTACACATTGATAATAATGGTAAAGCAACAGCGGCTTTTGATAGTGCCAAAACCGCTAAGCTAAACGCAGATGTCGACTACCAAATGACAGCCACAATGGAAGATTGGGCATCAATGGGTACCGGCGAGTCTGGCCCAATGTATCACATGACATTCGGCGGTTTATCTTTTGAAGGTCCAATGGGAGAAGCCATGAATAACATGGGCCCATTCGCTTCTTTCTTAATTAATATTGGTAAAAATATCCAAGACTAATTAAGTCGTTTAGGTGCTGGCATTATCGCTAGCACTTACATACACCCAGGCCTGTGCGCCGGATTTAAATTCCCCCATCACTCGTTGATAATCATCAACTTCATATTTGTCTGATTGAGCCAATTCTTGTGCAGTAATCTCAAATACCATGCCTGATATTTCATCAGAACTATCACAATTAACAACAGCTATTGGATGATGTGTTTCACCACTAAGCTCAACCACGCTATGATCTTTAATTTCAACCATTTCAAGCTGATAACCTAACAGGTGATCTTTGGAGCCTGTTAATTCTCGACCAAATGTCTCTAATTGCACTTCTACATTTTGCAAAGTGCCGTAAGAAAAAAGTTGTTCCATATCTTATATTAAATGTTTTTTTTGATATACATATTTACTAATGCTCTGGTGTACCCTGCCACAACATACTGTATCCCACTTCATAAGTGTTATCGCAATATTTCGCTAATTGAGAAAATTTATCATTAAACAATTGATCGGCATGAGAGGCTTCATGCTGCTCAAATGACTGCCAATAAGTCACAATAACTAAATCACCTGTATTTTGATCTACACGCTTGTTATCTGCTTTGTTCGGATCTTGAACCGAACCCTCTGCTGAAATAAAGCCATCATTTTTAAAAACTTGGCCACCAATAAAGCCACCATTATCATCGCCATAATTATTCTTAACAATATTACACATCTCGCCAAGTAACAACTCAACATCTTCAATGGTGTATTCATCTTTAAGATCAACAACATTAAACAACATCTTACATCCAAAGGGCACTTCAATCGGGGCAAACATAATACAACTCCATAGTAATTTAATAATTTATTATGGCTTATTATAGTGTCTAAATATTTA
>DNJI01000021.1 GCA_003489145.1 Gammaproteobacteria bacterium
TTATCTGTTGCAGATAATATTATGGCGGTTTTAGAGTTGAATCCTCAGTTAGACAAAAAGCAAAGAAAGCATCGACTAGAAGAGCTGTTAGCTGAGTTTAACATTGAGCACATTCGTCATATTGATGGATTAAGTCTTTCAGGTGGAGAGCGCAGACGTGTGGAAATTGCCAGAGCATTATCAATGGATCCAAAATTTGTATTGCTAGATGAGCCTTTCGCTGGTGTTGATCCAATCTCAGTGGGCGATATTCAACAAATTATTTATCATCTTCGTGATAAAGGTATTGGTGTTTTAATTACCGACCATAATTATCGAGAAATGTTAGATACTTGTGATCATTCATACGTACTTCATGATGGACAAATTATTGCCAAAGGTAACAAAGAAGAGATCTTATCTAACGAGGATGTGAAAAAAGTCTATTTAGGCGAATCAAACAGTGAGCACTAAAAATTTTATCACGCTTGGCATTGAAAGCTCTTGTGATGAAACCGGCATCGGACTGTACTCATCAGATCAAGGCTTAATCGCCCATCAATTATTTTCTCAGGTGGAAATGCATGCCGAATATGGTGGCGTGGTGCCAGAGCTAGCTTCACGCGATCATATTCAACGCACCATTCCTTTAATCAAAGCAGTCTTATCTGAAGCAAAGCTTCAACTCAGCGATATTAGTGGTATTGCTTATACGGCGGGCCCGGGTTTGGCTGGGGCTTTATTGGTAGGTTCATCAGTTGCTAAAAGCTTGGCTTGGAGTCTCAATATTCCCGCCTTGGCAGTGCATCACATGGAGGGGCATTTATTAGCGCCACTACTGGAAGAAACACAACCACAATTTCCCTTTGTGGCGTTGTTGGTATCTGGTGGGCACACCTTGTTGGTGGATGTGAAAGGTATCGGCGATTATCAAATATTAGGCGAGTCTTTAGACGATGCAGTGGGTGAAGCTTTTGACAAAACAGCCAAGATTTTAGGCTTGGGTTATCCAGGCGGACCAGCATTAGCAGCGTTAGCTGAACAGGGCGACGAAACACAGTTTAGATTCCCAAGGCCGATGACCGATCGCCCAGGGTTAGAGTTTAGTTTCAGTGGACTTAAAACTTTTGCACGTAATACGTTTGCTAAACATCCAGAGCAAAAAGCCGACATTGCCAAGGCTTTTGAAGTAGCAGCCACACAAACCTTAATGATCAAATGCAGGCGTGCATTAGAGCAAACACATTATTCAACCTTGGTGGTGGCTGGTGGCGTCAGTGCCAACAAATCACTACGTCAGGTTCTAGATGCAATGGGCAAAAAACTAGGCGTGGAAGTCTTTTATCCAAGGCAAGAATTTTGTACCGACAATGGTGCGATGATCGCTCTTGCTGGCCATTTAAGATTAGTCAAAGGGCAAGTGTCCTCTGGCAGTGAAATCACCATTAAGCCAAGATGGAGTTTAGAAGAGCTAGAAGCAGTATGAGTCAACTGTCTAAAATTTTTACCCGAGCATCCACTGGTATGGATGCACCTTTAGTGACAATTGAAGTGCATATCTCCGGCGGTTTACCGAGCTTCGCGATTGTTGGTTTGCCAGAAGGTGCGGTTAAAGAATCAAAGGATCGTGTACGCAGTGCGCTGATGAATTCCCAATTTAAATTTCCCAATCGACGAATTACCGTGAGTTTGGCGCCAGCGAACTTACCCAAAAGTGGTGGGCGTTATGACTTGCCTATTGCGCTGGGCGTGTTGATTGCCTCTGGGCAACTTAAACCCAAGCTTGATATGACTAAGTTTGAATTTTTTGGTGAGTTAGGGCTTGATGGCTTGTTACGATCTACTGAGGGCTTGTTGCCTG
Organism: Gammaproteobacteria bacterium; assembly: GCA_003489145.1. Classification (GTDB taxonomy): domain Bacteria; phylum Pseudomonadota; class Gammaproteobacteria; order PS1; family Pseudothioglobaceae; genus Thioglobus_C. The sequence goes on from DNJI01000021.1 coordinate 1,841, forward strand.
CTATTGTAAAGGCAACTAATAATCAACATGCTCTAGTGATTCCAAAAGATAATCAACATCAGGGCGCATTGGTTGAAACCGCTTCGATTTATCCGTGTGGGCATTTGTTAGAGGTTTGTGGTTTTTTACAAGGTGTATCAACTGTTGAAAAATCACAAGTTGATGTTCAAAGTTCTGTCATTTATGACAAAGATTTTTCTCAAGTAAAGGGACAATATTATGCCAAACGTGCTTTAGAAATTGCCGCCGCTGGTGGGCATAATATTTTGTTGATTGGCCCGCCGGGCTCAGGTAAGACCATGCTTTCTGAAAGATTGCCATCGATCATGCCACCATTAACCACGGATAAAGCACTAGAGCGTGCCTCGATTTATTCAGTTGCAAACAAGCCATTGAGTTTGGATGACTTGCAAACTCGACCATTCAGATCGCCACACCACTCATCCTCTGCAGTGGCTTTGGTGGGCGGTGGCGCCAATCCAAAGCCTGGTGAAATATCGTTAGCGCATGAAGGTGTGTTGTTTTTAGACGAATTACCTGAGTTTCCACGTCATGTGCTTGAGGTATTAAGACAACCTCTGGAGAATGGCGAAGTGCATTTATCACGCGCCGCACAACAAACCACTTTCCCGGCTAATTTCCAACTGATTGGTGCGATGAATCCCTGTCCTTGTGGGCATTTTGGTGATGGCACCGCTAAGTGTCATTGTACTGAAGACCAAATTGACAAATATCATTCAAAGATATCAGGTCCATTGTTAGATCGAATTGACATGGTATTAGATGTACCACCATTGCCTAAAGCCGTGTTATTGAGTCAATCTAAAGAGCAGATTGAGAGCAGTGAAACCATACGTGCTAGAGTGTTAAGTGCTTATAATAGGCAGCTAGATAGGCAGGGCAAATCGAATGACCAGCTTCAGCCTGATGAAATAGAAAAAACAGTGCCGCTAGATAAGGAAAACACGCAGTTATTAGAAGAAGTGATTGACAAGTTTCAGCTTTCAGCGAGAGCTTACCACCGAATACTTAAGGTTGCTAGAACCATTGCTGATATAGGCAATAGTGAGACGGTTGATAAGCAGCATTTAATTGAAGCTATCGGTTATCGCCGCAACAACAACGCATAAAAATATGATTATTATTCCCGCAATTGATTTAAAAGATGGCCAATGTGTACGTCTAAGACGAGGATTGATGGACGATACTACGGTGTTTTCTGACAATCCAGCTGAGATGGCAGCGCAATGGGTGGAGCAAGGTGCCAAACGCCTACACTTGGTGGATCTTAATGGTGCCTTTGAAGGTAAACCAATTAATGCAGCTAGTGTGACTGAAATCACTAAAGAATTTCCAGACTTGCCGGTACAGATTGGTGGCGGTATTCGTAATATGCAGATTGCTAATACCTACATTGAAGCTGGTATTAGTTATTTGATTATTGGCACCATGGCGGTTACACACCCTGAATTTGTATCAGAACTGTGTCGTGAGTTCCCTGGCAAAATTATTGTTGGTTTAGATGCAAATAATGGCTTAGTCGCTACTGAAGGTTGGGCCAAACAAACTGATTTACATGTGGTAGATTTATCTAAGAAATTTGAGCAAGATGGTGTCAGTTCAATTGTTTATACCGATATTGCCCGTGATGGCATGATGCAAGGAGTGAATGTAGAAGCCACGGCTGATTTGGCTAAACAAACTTCTATTCCTATTATCGCTTCAGGCGGTATTACCAATATGGACGATATTTCAAA
>DNJI01000005.1 GCA_003489145.1 Gammaproteobacteria bacterium
ATGCTTCGTTTAGTTGAGCATATAGCTTAATTAACAAAAATTACGGCTCGCTTAGGCGGGCCGTGTTTTTATGTCAGACTTATATATTAAAGATTCATCCCTTGGTATTAATGAGGTGATTGAAAAATTAAAAGAAGCCGTTCCAAACAATCAGTTTGGAATTTTGCATTCTTACGATATTAAACAAACGCTGGCTGGTAAAGGCCATGAGTTGACAGAAGAATGTCACGTGTTTGAAGTTTGTAACCCGAAGGTTGCAAAAGATATCCTGGAGAAGGATATGAATTTGGCAACAGTATTGCCATGCCGAATTTCGGTATATACACAGGATGGCGCTACCAAAGTTGGATTAGCACTACCCTCTAAACATATTACTCAACTGTCAGATGCTGATGAATTATCATCACTGATTGACCCAGTTGAACAGACTTTGATTAAAATTATTGATCAGTCTGTTGTTTAGTAAGCATAAATAAGCAGGAGAATTATTATGTCAGTTATCAATTTATCAGATTTAGATCTAAGCTCAAAGAGAGTGCTAATCCGTCAGGATCTTAACGTACCTATCAAAGATGGCGTGGTTACCAGTGACAAACGAATTAAAGCCTCATTACCAACCATTGAAATGGCGATGAAACAAGGTGCTAAAGTCATGTTAATGTCTCACCGTGGTCGTCCAACTGAAGGCGAAGCCAGTGACGAATTTACTTTGCAACCGGTTGCTGATCGTTTAACAGAGTTATTAGGCGTTAATGTTCGCTTAGAAACTAATTGGTTAGACGGTGTTGAAATGAACGACGGCGAAGTGGTGCTTTGTGAGAATGTTCGTTTTAATGAAGGTGAAATGGCAAATGGCGATGACTTGTCTAAGCGTATGGCAGCGATGTGTGATATTTTTGCAATGGATGCTTTTGGTACCGCGCATCGCGCACAAGCCTCAACTCATGGTGTGGCTAAGTATGCACCCATTGCTTGTTCTGGCCCGTTATTATCGGGTGAGTTGGAAGCATTAGGAAAAGCATTAGACAATCCTAAGCGCCCAATGGTAGCGATTGTTGGTGGCTCTAAAGTGTCTACTAAATTAACCGTATTAGAATCTTTGTCTAAGATTGTTGATCAATTGGTTGTTGGTGGCGGTATTGCTAATACCTTTATTGCAGCACAAGGCCATAACGTTGGTAAATCATTGTGTGAGCATGATTTAATTCCAACGGCTAAAAAATTGATGGAAGACTGTGAAATTCCAGTGCCAACTGATGTGGTTTGTGGCAAGGAATTTTCAGAAGATACACCAGCAGAGACTAAGGCATCTGATGCGGTAGTTGATGATGATATGATGTTTGATATTGGCCCAGATTCAGCGGCTGAATTAGCAGAGATCATGAAAAATGCTGGTACCATTGTTTGGAACGGCCCAGTAGGCGTATTTGAGTTCGACCAGTTTGAAGGCGGCACAAAAACAGTGGCTATGGCGATTGCCGAGTCTGATGCCTTTTCAATTGCAGGCGGTGGTGACACTCTAGCAGCAGTTGATAAGTATGGTATTGAAGATAAAATTAGCTATATTTCAACTGGTGGTGGTGCTTTCTTGGAGTTTTTAGAAGGTAAAAAATTACCAGCCGTAGAAATTTTAGAACAAAGAGCAGCGGAGTAGCACTTGTCAAGAAGAACCAAAATATTAGCAACACTCGGTCCAGCAACGGATAAAGAAGGCGTACTAGAAAATATTCTAGCGGCAGGTGTGAACGTGGTTCGCATTAATTTCTCACACGGGTCAGAAGAAGAGCATTTAGGCAGAGTTAAAGCAGTGCGCGAATGGGCACAAGCTAATAATACCTACATAGGTGTATTGATGGATCTTCAAGGTCCTAAAATTCGCATTGCTTCTTTTAAAGATGGCATAAAGATCCAGCTGAACAATGGCGATTCTTTTGCCCTAGATGCTGATATGGATGGATTGTTAGGCAATCAAGAATCTGTTGGTATTGCTTACAAAACGCTACCTCAAGAAGTTAAAACTGGCAATGTGTTGATACTAGATGATGGCAAGATTGTTTTAGAAGTGATTAGTATTGAAGGCAACAAGATCAATACCGTGGTAACACAAGGTGGTGTCTTGTCTGATAAAAAAGGCATCAATCTTCGCGGCGGCGGCTTATCAGCAAATGCATTGACTGAAAAAGACAAAAAAGATATTTTCATTGCCGCCAAGGCAAAAGCTGATTATGTGGCACTTTCATTCCCTGTTAGTGGCGATGATGTGCGTGAAACCAAGCAATTATTACAAGAGGCAGGTTCAGATGCGGGCGTTATTTCAAAGATCGAGCGAGCTGAAGCCTTAATTGAAGAGACTATTTTAGATATTATTGAAGAATCAGCTGGCATTATGGTGGCTCGTGGTGATTTAGGTGTTGAGATTGGTGATGCTCAACTACCAGCACAGCAAAAAAGATTAATTAAATTAGCCAGATCAAATGATCGTATTGTTATTACTGCAACGCAGATGCTTGAGTCAATGATCGAGAACCCTATTCCAACACGTGCAGAAGTGTTTGATGTGGCAAATGCTGTGCTTGATGGCACTGATGCAGTGATGCTTTCAGCAGAAACAGCAGCTGGAGACTACCCTGAAAATGCGGTAAAAACCATGCACGATGTTTGCCTAGAAACTGAAAAAAATCCAATTGCTAAAGTTTCCCATCATCGATTACACGAACACTTCAAAGGCATTGATGAGACAATTGCTATGAGTACTATGTATGCGGCTAATCATTTAGGCGTTAAGGTGATTGCAGCACTCACAGAAACTGGAAAAACAGCCCTGTGGATGTCAAGAATGAGTTCAAATATTTCAATTTTTGCAATGAGTGATAGCATCCAGACATTACGTAAAGTAACACTTTATCGCGGTGTTTACCCGTGCGGTATTGAAAAGTCCGGTGCTAATGACTGGTCTCAAGTAAATGAAACAGTGATCGAAACACTGATAAAAAACGAGGTTGTAGAAGACGGAGATTTGGTAGTATTGACCAAAGGAATGTATAAAGACAAATCAGGTGGAACCAACATGATGAAGATTCTTCGTGTGGGTGATGCTAATTATTAAAATAGTAAAATAAGAAAGGAGCAAATATATGATAATTTCATTAAGAGAATTACTAGATCACGCGGCAGAAAATGGTTACGGCATGCCGGCGTTTAACGTTAACAACATGGAGCAAGTGCATGCAATCATGCAAGCGGCTGATAAAACTAACAGCCCAGTAATTATGCAGGGTTCTGCAGGTGCACGTTCATATGCGGGTGAGCCGTTCTTACGTCACCTAATTATTGCAGCAACTGAGATGTATCCACATATTCCAGTGGTAATGCATCAGGATCATGGTTCTGAGCCAGATATTTGTTTGCGTTCGATTCAATCAGGCTTTTCATCAGTAATGATGGATGGCTCTTTAGAAGCTGACATGAAAACACCAGCTAGCTTTGAATACAATGTTGCAGTCACTGCTGAAGTTGTGAAGATGGCACACGCAGGCGGTGTTTCAGTAGAAGGTGAATTAGGTTGTTTAGGTTCATTAGAAACTGGCATGATGGGCGAAGAAGATGGCCATGGCGCTGAAGGTAAATTAGACCTTGATATGTTGTTAACTTCAGTTGAAGAAGCGGCAGATTTCGTTAAAGCAACCAACGTTGATGCGTTAGCAATCGCGATTGGTACTTCACACGGTGCTTATAAATTTACGGCTGAGCCGACAGGTGATGTGTTGCGTATTGACCGTATTAAAGAGATTCATGCACGTTTACCAAACACTCACTTAGTGATGCATGGTTCTTCTTCAGTGCCGCAAGACTGGTTAGAAATCATCAACTCACATGGTGGTGATATGGGCCAAACTTATGGCGTTCCAGTAGAAGAAATTCAAGAAGGCATTAAGAATGGTGTGCGTAAAGTAAACATCGATACAGATTTACGCATGGCATCAACTGGTGCAGTTCGTCGTCATTTGATTGAAAACACATCAAACTTCGATCCACGTAAATTCTTAAAAGATTCAACGGCAGCAATGTCTGATATTTGTGCAGCACGTTTTGAAGCATTTGGTTCTGCAGGTAATGCAGATAAAATCAAAGTATCTTCATTAGACACAATGAGTCAAAGATACGCTTCAGGTGAGTTAGACGCTAACATTACGTAAGCATCTAAGCATCAAGCTTGAAAGGCTCGTTTTTATAACGGGCCTTTTTTGTTTTTCAGGTGATACAATAAATCATGCAAATCAATAAACATTATTCAGTAATCGTGATTGGCGGTGGCCATGCTGGTACAGAAGCTGCCTTGGCTTCTGCACGTATGGGTGTGAATACGTTGTTAATTACGCATAATATTGAAACGCTTGGTCAGATGAGCTGTAACCCTGCGATTGGTGGAATTGGTAAAGGCCATTTGGTCAAAGAAATTGATGCTATGGGTGGCGCAATGGCAACTGCTATTGACAAATCTGGCATTCAATTTAGAACTTTAAATGCCTCTAAGGGTCCTGCCGTACGTGCAACGCGAGCACAAGCAGACCGTGTTTTGTATAAAGCAGCGATTCGTTATATTTTAGAGAATCAGGAAAACTTATCTTTATTCCAGCAAGCGGTTGATGACCTCATTATTGAAAACGATGTGATTAAAGGCATCAAGACCCAAATGGGTTTGAATTTTTATGCTGATAAAGTCATCCTCACTTCAGGTACGTTTTTGGGTGGCGTTATTCATATTGGCCAATCTAATTTTGAGGGTGGGCGTGCCGGCGATGCACCTTCTAACCCGCTATCAAGAACACTGAGGGCTTATGATCTCGGCGTAGGAAGGTTAAAAACAGGCACACCACCAAGATTGGATGGTCGCACGATTGACTTTAGCGTATTGCAAGCACAGCCTGGCGACACCCCATTGCCGACTTTCTCTTATATGGGTAAAGCATCAGACCATCCACAGCAGATCCCCTGTTACATTACCCATACCAATGAAAAAACTCATGACTTCATTCGTGAGGGTTTAAAAGACTCACCCATGTATACCGGTAACATTGAGGGTGTCGGTCCGAGATATTGCCCATCAATTGAAGATAAAGTGGTGCGTTTTGCTGAACGTGATTCACATCAAATCTTTGTTGAGCCTGAAGGCTTGACCACGAATGAGGTATACCCAAACGGTGTTTCCACTTCATTGCCGTATGAAGTACAAGTTGAATTTATTCGCTCGATTAGAGGTTTTGAAAATGCGCAGATTATTCGTCCAGGCTACGCGATTGAGTATGATTTTTTTGATCCACGTGGGTTGAGGCAAACCTTAGAAGTGAAAAAAATATCCGGCCTGTATTTTGCCGGGCAAATTAACGGCACCACCGGTTATGAAGAAGCTGCAGCTCAAGGTTTATTGGCTGGCGTGAATGCCGCTTGCGCTGTACAAGCTAAAGATCCGTGGCACCCAAAACGTGATGAGAGTTATATTGGGGTGATGGTAGATGATTTGATTACCAAAGGCACCAATGAACCGTATCGTATGTTTACTTCACGTGCTGAGTATCGACTTCTTTTACGAGAAGACAATGCCGATGAGCGCCTAACGCCCAAAGCTAGAGAATTAGGTTTGATTGGTGATGATCGTTGGCATGCTTTTGAGAAGAAATATGATGTGATTTCGAAAGAAAAACAACGTTTAAAAACAACTTGGGTGCAAGCAGATGATCAGCAAGCAAGCGAGGTTTTAGGTACTAAATTAAATCATGAATACAATCTGGAAACGTTGTTGAAACGACCTAAGGTTAATTATCAACTACTCAGCAAGATTAAATCAGCCCAGCCTTTTTTACAAGATCGATTGTTGATTGAGCAAGTAGAAAATCAAGTGAAGTATGAAGGTTATATTAAGCGTCAGCTTGATGAGATTGAAAAATACCGAAAGAATGAAGACACACGTTTGCCAGAATCAATGGACTACAATACTATTCAGGCGCTCTCGGCAGAAGTTAGGCAAAAGTTAAGTCTTCATCGCCCAGAAACCATTGGCCAAGCCAGCCGACTTCAGGGTGTAACCCCAGCCTCTATTTCTATTTTATTGGTTTACCTGAAAACTTATAAAATAGCTTCATGAGCGAACTTCGACAAATCTTGCTAAGCGGTGCTGAGCAGATGGATCTGTCATTAAAGGATCAACAAACTGAGCAGTTGTTAAGTTATCTTGAATTAATGACTAAGTGGAATAAAACCTATAATCTCAGCGCTATTCGAGATCCACAACTGGGCGTTAAAAAACACTTACTCGACAGTTTGTCGATCTTGCCTTATATTAATAACGACCCACTTCTAGATGTGGGCGCAGGCGCAGGCTTGCCTGGTATCGTCTTGGCTATTATGAAACCAGATCTTTCGGTGAGTGTACTTGACAGTATTGGTAAAAAATGTCGATTTATGCAATTTGTAAAAACCCAGTTACAGCTTGACAACCTTAGCGTCATTAATGAGCGAGTTGAGGTGTTCAAACCCCAAGCTTGTTTTGCACAAATTACTTCAAGAGCCTTTGCTGAAGTTGATAAAACATTAAAACTCACCCAACATTTATTGTGTGATAATGGTCGCTACTTATTGATGAAGGGTGATCATTTTTCACAAGAAGCGATGCAAGGCGTTTTGATGACAGCACATCAAATTAATGTGCCTTACGTATCAGATGATCGATTTTTATTAGAAATACAATTGGGATAAACATGAAAAAAATACTGACTTACTTATTTGTACTTGTTCTGATTGTTATTGGTGCAATGACTTTGTTTTTTGATGGCATTACTAAGAGCGCAATTGAAACTTATGCACAGCAGTCCTTAAAAACGCCTGTGCATATTACCGAGTTTAGAAGTGATTTATCAGCGGGCAAGGTCAACATTGATTTTGTTGAAGTGAGAAACCCAGAACATTTTAAGAATAAAAATGCTTTTGTCTTAAATCACTTAAGCTTAATAAAATCTGATGAGAGTACATTAGATTTGATTGTTTTAGAAAGTCTAGAGTTTGATGGTTTGTTATTCACGCTTGAACAAAGCGACAACCAAGTTAATTTAGTGACGTTGCTTAAGAATTTAGAATCAAAATCAAGCCCCTCTAATCAGAATATCGTTGAAGGTGAACCAGTTAAAATTGAAAAACAAACTGAAGCTCGAGTTGTTATTAAGAATTTAAGCTTTATTAACACCCAGCTTAAAATTGACACTCAGTGGTTTAAGGATACGGTTGATGTGCCAAATGTAAGGATTCGTAATTTTGGCGCAACAAAAGGTGTTCCTGTTAGTCGTGTAGGTGCAGAGTTGATGAAAATAGCCCTACGTAGAATTCAAGACGAAGTCGAGAATAAGGGTTTGAGGCTGGGAGAGAAAGAAATTAAAGAAGGTGTACGCCGACAATTAGAGGGTGAGCTGGAAGGGTTGAAAGGCAAGTTAGATGGCAAAGCTAGAGATTGGTTCAGAAAATTAGGTTTATGAAAATTATTGACTCCCATTGCCATATTGACCGCGTTGATTTAGATCAGTTTGGTGGTAGCATGGAAAGCATGCTTGCTCACGCTAAAGATTTATCAGTAGCGGAGTTTTTGTGCGTTTGTATTGATCTTGAACATTTCGATGATGTGTTTTCCTTGGCAAAAGCGCACCATCAGATTTATGCTTCGGTGGGCGTACATCCTGTTGAGCAAGAAGGTAAAGACCCAAGTGTTGAAGAGTTGCTAACCCTAGCAGATCATGAAAAAATTATCGCTATTGGTGAAACAGGACTGGATTATTTCCATGTTAAAAAAGACACAGCTGATTGGCAGCGTGAGCGCTTCAGAAGACATATTGCAGCTTCTAATCAATCAGGCAAACCGATGATTATTCACACGCGTGAGGCTAAGGCTGACACCATTGAGATTATGCAGCAAGAACAGGCGCAAGCAGGAGTTATGCATTGTTTTTCTGAAGATTGGGAAACTGCTAAAGCGGCACTAGATTTAGGTTTTTATATTTCATTTTCTGGCATTATTACTTTTAAAAGTGCAGCTGATTTACGCGAAGTCGCTAAGAAAGTACCGGCTGATCGTCTATTGGTAGAAACCGATTCTCCTTATTTAACACCCGTACCGTACCGTGGCAGAGCAAATTCACCCGCCTATACGTATTATGTAGCTGAAAAATTGGCAGAAATACGCGGGACCAGTATTGATAATATTGCACAACAAACTACGCAGAATTTTAACGATTTATTTTTCTCAAAATAGTGGCAGTTTCTTTTAAAACCGTTGATGAATTTTCCGAAGGTCAGCGTCTAGACAACTATCTACTAAAGCATCTAAAAGGCGTGCCGAAATCGCATGTTTACCGAGTCATTCGTAAAGGCGAAGTACGGGTAAATAAGGGGAGAAAAAAGGCAGAATACAAATTACAACTAGACGATGTGGTGCGTATCCCACCGATTCGAGTGTCAGAGTCTGGACAAGTTGAAGCATCAGATAATCTGAAACAATTATTGACTGATAGTGTTCTATATGAAGACAAGGGCTTGTTGATTATTAATAAACCAAGTGGTTTAGCTGTGCACAGTGGCAGTGGTGTAACCATTGGCGTGATTGAAGCTTTGCGTAGCATGTATAAAGATCCGGTTGAATTAGTACACAGACTCGATCGGGCAACCTCAGGTATCTTGCTCATTGCAAAAAAACGCAGTGTTTTAAAAAATCTTCACGAACAGCTCAGCCAACATCAAATGGAAAAACGTTATACCGCTTTAGTTAAAGGCACTTGGAGTAAAAAACGTCATACCATCGATGCCCCGTTATATCAAAATTCGAGATATACCGTGGTTGATGCCAAGGGCAAAGAAGCAATTAGTCATTTTCAGCCACTTAAAAATTTTCATCAACAAGATTTTGAAGCGTCACTGGTCGAAGTATTGATTGAGACTGGGCGTACCCACCAGATACGCGCACATGCTAAACACGCAGGCCATCCGATTGCTGGCGATGATAAATATGGCGACTCAAGATTTGATGCTGAGATAAAAACAAAAGGTTTGAATCGTTTATTTTTACACGCACATCAGCTCACATTTACCAACCCACTCACGAATGAGATTCAAAAAGTACAAGCACCATTAACGCAAGACTTGCAAGATTTCTTAAAAAAATTATGAATGCTTACTTTCGTCTTATGCGTCTTGATAAACCCGTCGGTATTTATTTGCTATTATGGCCAGCCCTATGGGCGTTATTTTTAGCGGCAGATGGGTGGCCTCGGTTAGATTTGATAATTATCTTTGTGTTAGGTGTTACCATCATGCGTTCGGCTGGTTGTGTGATTAATGACTATGCCGATCGAAAAATTGATAAGCTGATTGAACGTACGCAACATCGCCCAATCACTTCGGGTGAAATTACAGCTAAGTCTGCTTTGATTTTATTTTTTATCTTAATGCTCATTGCTTTTGGTTTGGTACTGATGACCAATAGTCTAACCATTCAGTTAGCCTTTATTGCTGCAGGGCTAGCGATACTCTACCCCTTTACTAAGCGTTGGACACACTTGCCTCAGTTCATATTGGGCTTGGCATTTGCTATGAGTGTGCCAATGGCATTTGCTGCAACGAATGGTAGCGTGCCTGACAGTGCTTGGTGGGTATTTGCTGCAACGGTTATTTGGACAGTAATCTATGACACTATGTATGCGATGGCAGATCGAGAAGAGGATTTAAAAATTGGGGTGAAATCCACAGCGGTATTGTTTGCAAAATTTGATAAATTGGTCATTGGAATGCTTCAAATTTGCTTATTTTTGCTGTTATTAAAAATTTCAGAAATTTTCAATTTAACGATTTTTTATGACATATCACTGATTTTAACTGCATTTTTAATGATTTATCACCAAAAAATGATCAAAAATAGAGAGAAAACAGCCTGTTTTCAAGCTTTTTTACATAATAATTTCATCGGCATGGTGATTTTCACTGGAATAGCGTTACCCCTTATTCTATAAGGGTTTTATTGTTGTAAATTTACAACTTTTATCCAATTTTTGTTCATATTTTACAATAAATTTGCAATTTTTCATCAAATAACCTTGACAAACTTGTTTTTTATAGTAAAAAAGTAATAACCAACAAAAACGTTGGGGTTTTTATAACAAAGAGGGGAAGATATGTTAAAAAATATAACAGGTTGGATTAAAGAGTTGACATCGGCTGGTGTAGCGCTAATCGCGTTGGCTGTTGTTGTTCAAGTAATCTTCGGTGCAACAGCTGCGTTTTTACCAGGTGATGTTGTCGGTTCTATTATTGGAATCGTAGGGCAACTTGGCGGCGCAAACCTAGTCGGTTTAGTTGCTGTTGCGTTGTTATACACACTGTTTAATAAGTAAATAACATAGTAACTCAATAAAAAAACCCGCCGTAAGGCGGGTTTTTTAGTTTCTAAGGAAAGACTAAATCCCTCTTAGTAACTCGTTAATGCTAGTTTTAGAACGAGTCTTAGCATCTACTTGTTTTACGATAACGGCACAGTAAAGTGAGTAAGTTCCATCTTTAGAAGGTAGATTTCCCGACACCACAACAGAGCCTGCTGGAATACGTCCGTAAGAAACTTCACCCGTTGCACGATTAAAGATCTTAGTTGACTGACCAATGTAAACGCCCATAGAAATAACAGAACCTTCTTCAACAATGACACCTTCAACTACTTCTGAACGTGCGCCAATGAAGCAGTTATCCTCAATAATAGTTGGAGAAGCTTGTAATGGCTCTAACACGCCACCAATGCCGACTCCACCAGAGAGATGTACGTTTTTACCAATTTGTGCACAAGATCCAACGGTTGCCCAAGTATCAACCATGGTGCCAGAATCGACATAAGCACCAATATTGACGTACGATGGCATCAGCACAGTATCTTGCGCAATGAAAGAGCCACGACGTGCACTGGCTGGTGGCACTACGCGTACACCAGTTGCTTTGAATTCTTCCGGCGTAAAGTCGGCAAATTTTGAAGGCACTTTATCGTAATACTGAGTGAAGCCGCCTGCCATTGGTACGTTGTCTTCTAATCTGAATGATAGTAGTACCGCTTTCTTTAGCCATTCGTTTACAGTCCAATTACCGATACTTTGTTGTTCAGCAACACGAGCTTGGCCAGAATCTAATAAATGGATAGCCTCAGCAACAGCTTGTTTGATTTCTATACTAGCTGTTTGCGGGGTCAAGTTAGCCCTATCTTCAAAAGCTGCTTCAATAATATCTTTCATGGTCAATCCATTAAATAAAAAATGAACATTATATCAGAGGCATGTTTTGATACTGAATGCTTAGCTGTGTTATTGACCTATATCAATGCATCAGTAAGCGTATTAATGATATGATGTTGCGAATTGATTCAATGCCAAATGAAAGGGAAATGAGCAAAGACAATATCCAAGTAGACAACCTATATACAGAAGGTGAACAATGGGTGCAAAATTTAGGTGAAAAAACCGTTCATGCTAAGCGTATGGGTGGTAAATTTCGATTGCTTAAATGGCTTGGTACTTTGGTTTGGCTGCCTTTTTTTATTACGCCTTATATTACTTGGAATGGGCAGCAGGCAATATTATTTGATATTGAGAAGCGACAGTATCATTTGTTTGATGTAACCATCTTCCCGCAAGACTTGTGGATGCTAACCATGGTGTTGTTATTCTTAGCTATTCTACTGGCGGCAATGACCACCGTATTGGGCCGCGTGTTTTGTGGTTACTTTTGTTTCCAAACAGTTTGGACCGATATGTTTACCAAAGTTGAAGATTTTTTTGAAGGGGCACCTATTAAACGTCGAAAGCTTGAAGTAGCGCCGTGGGATTTGACCAAAATTCGGATTAAAATTAGTAAACATGTGGTTTGGCTAGCCATTGCTTTTTTATCTGGCGTTACTTGGATGTTGTATTTTGGCGTGTCATGGTCTGATTATTTTGATGGATCTGCCTCTAGTACGACGCTTAGTATTACTGCTGCCATTTCATTAGGCGCTTACACTTTTGCAGGACATATGCGCGAACAAACGTGTCTGTGGATTTGTCCTTATGCGCGTATTCAAGGGGCGATGGTTGACAAGCAAACCATTATGCCAACCTATGATCATTATCGTGGAGAGCAGCGTGGCAAGCTTTCGAAAGGTCAGTATACTAAAGGCCAAGGTGATTGTATTGATTGCCATCAATGTGTGGCTGTGTGCCCGACCGGTGTTGACATCCGTAAGGGGCAAGAATATGGCTGTATTACTTGTGGCTTGTGTATTGATGCTTGTGATTCAGTAATGACCAAAGTTGGTAAAGCAACAGGCCTAATTCGTTATACCTCGCTTGACGAAATGAAATTTAATAAACCTTCTGTTGCTTTATATAAGCGCCCTAGGGTAATCGTGTATTCAACTATTTTAGTGCTAGCTTTATCAGTGTTAGGGGCTGGCTTGTTTAGTCTTGCACCGATGGACCTTAAAGTGTTACATGATCGACAGCCGCTTTTTGTACAGCTATCCGATGGCTCGATTCGTAATAAATATGAGTTAAAGATTATGAACAAGACACACCAATCAATGCTGGTCGATGTCGATTTTGAAAGTGAAATTGCCCATCTAACTTCTCAGAGACGACACAGAAATATCACCATACCCTCGGGTAATGTGAAATCAGTTTATGTTTATTTAAAAGCATTCGAAAAAGATGTAGGTGACAACAATAGTGTGATATTTTCAGTCACAAGCGGCGAAGCTGATTTAGAATATAAATCATCATTTTTTACCCCAAAGAGCATGAATTAGATGACTTTTCATAAAAGCCCAATGGCAGTAACCATGTTGGTATTGTTTTTAATTTTAGTCGGTGCAACGTTTTATCGTATTATCACTGCAATAGAAACCCATCCTGGATTGGTAGTTGCAGACGCCTATGAAACGGGTGAGCGTTATGCGGAAATTTTGGAAAATCGTAATAAGTTAGTTCAGCAAGGTTGGAAGCTTGAATTAGAATTACCTGAAACCATTACTCATAGTATTGAGCAAACTTATACAGCGGTCAGCACTAAGCAGGGAAAGCGTCTTAATAAAGCCAATGCTACTGCTTATTTCTATCGACCGCTTGAAATGAAACACGATTTTTCTAAACCCATGTACGTGAATAAAGAGGGGATATACCAAGTAGAAGTGATTTTGCCACTCAAGGGAAGATGGGATGTGTTGATTGAAATCACCAAGGGCAGCTTTTTGCAACAAGTCTCAGCCAAAATGTTTGCTCAGTAATATGAACAAGAACTAATCTTCATGACAATGATTATGATGATGTTCGTAAGTGGCCATTAATTCATCCATTTGATCGGCAAATAAGTCATTAAATTGAGAATCTTTAATAATAGTTTCAGGTTGCCCCATGCAACAAATATGGCGGTACAAACACAAAACCTGAGTTGATTCTTTCATCACCCGGTGTAGATCATGTGAGACCATCAGCACCGCACAACCTTGTTGTTGGTGGATATCTTGAATAAGCTTGTACAAATGCATTTGACCATTCACATCTAGATTTTGAGCGGGCTCGTCTAGAATTAAGACGTTGGGTTTGTTTAGTAGGGCGCGGGCGAGTAAGACGCGTTGCAACTCGCCACCAGAAAGACTTTTTAATGGTGAATCTAGTAAGCTTTCAATACCTGTTAACAAGGCTGTTTCATGTAAAAAATTCTGCGCTACTTTTTGATTTAAATTAAGAAAGCCAATGACTGAAATTGGAATAAATGGATTGGGGCTAAAAGTCTGTGGCGTATAACCAAGCCTGATGTCGCCTGAGCGTTTAATATCACCACTATCAGCTTTAATCAAACCTAGCAAGACTTTAATTAGAGAGCTTTTACCTGCGCCATTGGGCCCAATAAGCGTGATAAATTCACCTGCTTTGAGTTCGAAACTAACGTTATCCAATACAAGCTTGCTATGATGACTTAGGCTGATATTATGGGCGCTAATGAGTGCTTGAGAAGTGGTCACAACAGTTTGATTAAATAAAGTCTATTTTATACCTCAAGATGTCGTTAAGTCTCATCTTAATGAGTAAAAATTGGTAAAATTCTGAATAGTATCTCTATTATTTTCATAACCTGACTAAAAACTTCTTAGCATGTCACATCAACTTATTTTATTAGACGGATCGGCCTTTTTATTTAGGGCTTATTTTTCTACCCTTTCGCAAAATTTAACCAACGACGATGGTTTTCCTACGGGTGCTATGTTTGGCGTTATTAATGCGATTAAGCATTTACAGCGAAAATACCCGCAAGCCAAACTAATTGCTATTTTTGATGCCAAGGGTAAAAATCATCGACACGAACTCTACCCACAGTACAAAGCTCATCGTAAGCCAGCTGATGAAGAGTTGGTGATGCAAATCGAACCACTGTACGAAATTATCCGTGCCATGGGTTTTCATTTTATGTGTGTGCCTGGGGTTGAAGCAGATGATGTGATTGCTACTTTAAGTCGTTGTGCAGATGAGAACAAGTTGAAAACCATTATTGCTAGTGGCGATAAAGACTTGATGCAACTCGTGAGTGACAATATTACTCAGCTCAATATGAAGGGCGACTTATACGATCAAGCAGGCGTAGTAGAAAAGATGGGTGTGCGCCCCGACCAAATCTTAGACTTATTAGCGTTGACTGGTGACAGTGCGGATAATATCCCAGGTGTGCCAAGCGTGGGACCAAAAACGGCAATTAAGTGGCTAGATCAGTTTGGCGGTATTGAAGATATCAAAACCAATGCAGATCAAATTAATGGCAAAGTCGGCGAAAAATTACGCGATAGTTTTGAGTTGTTAGATTTGTCTTATCAGTTGGTGCAGCTTAAATTTGATGTTGATTTACCTTGCGATATTTTGACGGAGGAGCCCGGCCCTGATAATGCTAAATTAGCCAGCTTGTTTCAGCAATATGGATTCTCAATGTGGTTTAAACAGTTAAATATCACGAATGAATCGCCTGCATTAAAGTCAGCAGTACAAGTAACAACTGAACCTTTGGTTGATGTGGTTGAAAACGTGCCAAGTAACGATTTCATGGCTGACTACTCTCAAACGCTGGTATTAGATAATCAAACTTTTGAAACATTGGTGCAAAGATTAGAGAAAAGCCCGGCTTTTGTTTTTGATTTAGAAACGACTTCACTAGATTATATGAATGCTCAAATTGTGGGATGGGTATTTTTAGTAGATAAGGACAGCTTTTATGTGCCAGTTGCACATGATTATTTAGATGCACCCAAGCAATTAAATTTTGCAGACGTGTTGGAAAAATTAAGGCCCATTTTAGAAAACTCTACTATTCATAAAATAGGCCAAAACCTAAAATACGATACTCATGTTTTAGCCAATTACGACCTTTCATTAAAAGGTATTAGTGATGACACTATGGTGAAATCATATTGTTTGAACTCGGTGGCAACACGACACAACATGGATGATTTGGCACAGCATTATCTGAATTATCAAACCATTCATTTTGCCGATGTGGCGGGCAAAGGGAAAAAGCAAATTACCTTTAATCAGGTCGGGCTAGAGCAAGCGTTCCCTTACGCTTGTGAGGACGTAATTGTGACTCAGGAACTGAATCAAGTATTGGATAGTGATTTGGCGCAATACCCTAAATTGGCTAAACTGTATCAGACTCTGGAAATACCATTAATCGAAGTATTGGTGCGTATGGAGCGCAATGGTGTAGAGCTAGATGTGAGCGCTTTGAACATACAGCAAATTGACATTGCTGCGCAAATGAAAGACATTGAATCGCAAGCATTTGAGTTGGCGGGTGATGCGTTTAATCTAGAGTCACCTAAACAAATTCAACAAATTTTATTCTCTGAAGATGGTTTGGGCTTAGAAGCCAAAAAGAAAACACCTAAAGGTGCGCCTTCTACCAATGAAGAGGCATTAAAGTTGTTAGACCACCCACTGGTTGATTTGATTCTAAGTTACCGTACACTGACTAAACTTAATTCAACCTATTTGGAAGCTTTGCCCAGGCAAATAGATCTTAAAACTGGGCGATTACATACTTCATACCATCAAGCGGTGACGGCCACAGGGCGCCTTTCTTCTTCCAATCCAAATTTGCAAAATATCCCCATTCGTTCTGAGCAAGGTGCGCGCATTAGAGGTGCTTTTATTGCCAACAAAGGCTACGTGATTATTGCAGCAGACTACTCTCAGATTGAGCTTAGAATTATGGCGCATATTTCACAAGATGAAAGTTTACTAAAAGCCTTTAATAATGATGTAGATGTGCATAGCGCCACGGCATCGATGATGTTTAATGTGCCGCTTAATGAGGTCACAAAAGACCATCGTCGTAATGCCAAAGCCATTAATTTTGGTTTGATTTACGGCATGAGTGCCTTTGGTCTTGCCAAGCAGATCGACGTGTCTAGAACGGAGGCCAAAGCTTATATCGATGCTTATTTTGAAAATTATCCAAGTGTCCTAAACTACATGAATAACACCAAAGAAATAGCCAAAGCACAAGGTTATGTTGAAACCGTGATGGGTAGGCGCTTATATTTACCACAGATTAATGCTAAGAATAAAATGCTACAACAGCACGCTTTGCGCACAGCAATTAATGCGCCGATGCAAGGCTCTTCGGCTGATATTATTAAAAAAGCCATGCTCGATGTTTATCAATGGATTGGCGATGACAACCCTGACATTAAGATGATCATGCAAGTACATGACGAGCTAGTTTTTGAGGTGAAAGCTTCAAAGGCGGATGAATTTGCACATAAAATACAAACATTAATGAGTGACACCTATCCATTAGACATTCCGCTGGTGGTTGATGTAGGTGTTGGCGATTCTTGGCAACAAGCACACTAGAGGCTATGAAAGAACAAATACAAACCCTATTAACGCAAAGTTTAGAAGCCTTAGTGACTAATGGCGTACTGACTGAAGTGCCAGACAATATCCGTATTGACCATTCTAAAGATAAAGCACAAGGTGATTTTGCCTCTAATATCGCTATGATGCTTTCTAAGCAAGCCAAATGCTCGCCTCGTGATTTAGCTCAGAAAATCATTGATAATCTGCCAGATTCTGCAGAAATAGACAAGGTGGAAATCGCCGGTCCAGGCTTTATTAACTTCTTTATGTCACAAGACTCAAATGCTTCGGTTGTGAGTCAAATTATTGACCAAGGCAAGACTTTTGGTTTGTCCAGCGTGGGCGCTAAGCAACGCGTTTTACTTGAATTTGTATCGGCCAATCCAACCGGCCCATTGCATGTTGGCCATGGTCGAGGCGCTGCTTATGGCGCCACCGTAGCTAATTTGTTGCGCGCAGTTGGCTTTGAAGTAGACAACGAATATTATGTGAATGATGCGGGTCGTCAAATGGATATTTTGGCTACCTCGGTTTACTTGCGCTATATTGAAACAGAAAAATTTCCAGACAATGGCTACAAAGGTGATTACATTTTTGACATTGCTAAACAAATCAATGGTGTGGATAAGTTAGATATTTTCTTAGATGTGCATGCTGATGCAAAAGACGGTGGCGATAAAGAAAAGCACATTGATGATTTGATTGCAAACTGCAAAGCCCAGTTGGGCGATAGTTATAAAGTCGTGTTTGATTTGGCTATTGATCAAATTCTGGGGGGTATTAAAACTGATTTGGCAGAATTCGACGTTGAATATCAGCAGTGGTTTTCTGAGCAATCATTAGTCGATAGCGGGTTATCAAAAACCACGGTAGAAGCATTGCAATCTTCTGGTCATATTTATGAAAAAGACGGTGCGCTTTGGTTTAAAACCACAGATTTTGGTGATGATCTTGATCGAGTTGTGGTGCGTGATAACGGCATGCACACTTATTTTGCTTCGGATATCGCCTATCACTTAGAAAAGTTTGAGCGTGGTTATGACAAAATTATTAATATTTGGGGTTCGGATCATCATGGCTATATTGCTCGAGTTAAAGCTTCTATTAAAGCACTTGGATTTGATGAAAGCAAGCTAGAGATTCTATTGGTGCAATTTGCTAATTTGTATCGAGGTGGTAAAAAAGTCGCCATGTCGACGCGTAGTGGCTCGTTCGTTACCTTGGAAGAATTGCGCAATGAAGTGGGTAATGATGCGGCACGTTTTTTCTATGTATTGCGTAAATCAGAACAGCACATGGATTTTGACCTTGACCTAGCCAAATCTAAAACCAACGAAAATCCAGTGTTTTATATTCAATACGCCCATGCCCGTATTTGTTCGGTACTGAAGCAAGATGCTGGCGATGCAACAACGATTGATTTGTCATTACTTAATAACGAAGCAGAAAGTACTTTAATCAAACAACTGAACCGTTATAAGGATGTGGTGCAATCTTCAGCGCTTAATTACGAACCTCACTTGCTGGCATATTACTTACGCGAATTAGCCGGTGATTTCCATAGCTATTACAATAACAGTGAATTTTTGGTCGAAGATGCTACGTTGCGAAACTCTAGATTGTTGCTCATTAGTGCGGTGAAGCAAGTCATTTCTAACGGGTTAAATTTACTTAGTGTGAATGCGCCCGATTCAATGTAATGATAAGCGTGTATGAATGATCAGGCACAAAGAGATCAAGCCTTAGACGTCACACAATCTTATATTGTTCAAGCCCCTGCCGGTTCAGGCAAAACTGAGTTATTAACACAGCGATATCTTAAGTTACTGACCACTTGTTCAGAGCCTGAGAATATTATCGCCATGACCTTTACCAATAAGGCGGTTGATGAATTAACGGAACGGGTTCTATCAGCTTTACAATCAATCGATCAACCTCGACCAGAAGAAATACACAAGCAAGTTACTTATGATCTGGCGCAAGCTGTAATGGCGCGTTCGGATGAGCGAAACTGGCAAGTATTAAACAACCCCAAACGTTTAAAAATATCTACCATTGACGGCCTATCTAGTTTGATTAGTAGTCGTTATCCCTCTAAGACACAATTAGTACCTCGCCAAATTATGGCGGCACAATGGCAACGCAATCAAGCTTATAAACAAGCCGCAATGCAAACCCTGCTACTAGTCGATGATCCACAGCACAGTAAAGCAATTGCTCATTTGTTATTGTATTTGGACAACAATGTAGAAAAATTTTATCGCCTGGTTATACATATGTTGTCTAAGCGTGATCAATGGCTAATGCGATTGTATCGGGGTGAAGCGTTAGATGCCGATGTTTTAAAAAATAGTGCGCAGAAGATTGTCATTCAACATTTGTCTCATTTAGAGCAAGTGGCTAAGTTACATTTGGATCAATCATTTTTTGAGCTAATGACATCAAGTGCTGACAGTGAGCAAGCTCAGGTTGATAAACTGCCGGGCCACCAGTTGACAGACTTGGCTAAGTGGCAGGCGATTGAGTCTTTGTGTTTAAACAAAAAAGGACTGTGGCGTAAAAAGTTAGATAAAAATTGTGGCTATCCTGTTGAGCTGAAAGCGCAAAAAAATGCGTTAATGGAGCATCTGCAGGTATTGTCGACGCAAGATTCATTACGAGAGTTGCTACATCAAGTGACGCAATTACCTGCGCTCGATTTTTCTAAAATTCAAGCAGACACATTGACAGTGATTGCACAAGTATTAAAACTTTGTGTTGCACAACTAAGTCTGCACTTTGAACAAAAACAAGCGCATGATTTTATCGAAGTGGCGCTGAATGCCAACCAAGCGTTAGATGACCGATCTAGCGTTAGTGATATCGCTTTGTTTTTAGATTATCAGCTACAACATTTGTTGATTGATGAATTTCAAGATACTTCTGCTTCACAGTTTAATACCATTGAAAAGCTGATTAAGTATTGGCAACCGAATGATGGGAAAACCTTATTCTTGGTGGGTGATCCCATGCAATCGATTTATCGATTTAGAGAATCTCAAGTAGGATTATTTTTACAAGTTAAGGTAAGCGGTATTGCTAATATTAAACCCACTTCGTTATTATTAAGTACAAA
>DNJI01000007.1 GCA_003489145.1 Gammaproteobacteria bacterium
TGACCTGGGTTTACTTAACCTATGGTGATGTGAGTGCGGTAACAGGTATTTTGTATGGCATTAAACCGGCAGTGACCGCCATTGTTTTGTTTGCCGCTTATCGTATTGGTTCTAAAGCTTTGTCGAATAATATATTGAGGGCAATAGCGGTGGCGGCCTTTATTGCGATTTTTGCACTTAAAATTCCCTTTCCTTATATTGTTTTGAGTGCGGCACTGGTTGGCTTTTTAGGGGCAAAATTTTCACCAGATACCTTTAAAATGGGTGCGCATCATGGTGATGGTGAAACGGGCTATGGCCCTGCATTAATTGATGACAACACGCCTGTACCTGATCACGCTAAATTTAAATGGTCTCGTCTGATTAGTTTTGCAGTGGTCGGTATAGGTATTGGCATATCGGTAATGAGCTTGCTGAGCGATCCGGTGTTACATGATATGGGCGAGTTTTTTACTAAGGCAGCCATGGTAACTTTTGGTGGTGCTTATGCAGTACTGCCTTATATTTATCAAGGCGGTGTTGATCAATATGCCTGGTTAACGAGCACGCAGATGATGGACGGTTTAGCGCTGGGTGAAACCACACCAGGACCGCTAATCATGGTGGTGGCCTTTGTGGGTTTTGTCGGTGCGTGGACTAAGGAAATTTTTGGTCCCGATGCTTTATTATTAGCGGGATTTGCTGGTGCGTCAGTTGCCACGTTGTTTACTTTCTTACCGTCATTTTTGTTTATCTTTTTAGGTGGGCCAGGGGTGGAGGCAACCAGAGGGGATCTTAAGTTTAGCGCACCACTTTCGGCAGTGACTGCTGCTGTGGTGGGTGTGATTATCAATCTAGCGGTATTTTTTGCTAAAAATGTTTTATGGCCAAATGGAGCTGATTTAGATTGGGTGGCCACTTTGATTGGTGTTGCAGCTTTCGTTGCTTTGTTTCGATTTAAAATCGGTATTATGAGTGTGATTGCTGCTTGCGCAGTTATTGGTTTGACGTTAACCGTATTGGTTTGAATGAATTAATCGTTGTATACTATTGTTATGAAAGTAACAATACGTGCAACCATTAGTTGTCCCTATTGCGGACATAAGCACCAAGAGGCGATGCCAAGCGATCATTGTTTGTATTTTTATCGTTGCACGGCGTGTGACAAAACCTTAAAACCAAAAAAAGGCGATTGCTGTGTATTTTGTTCGTATGCTGATCATCCTTGCCCGCCAAAGCAAACAGAGCGACCTATTTAACGACGATATTAACCAGTTTGTTTGGTACCACAATTACCTTGACCACGTTTTTCCCTTCAGTAAATTTAGCAACATTTTCATCGGTCAACGCCTGAGATTCTACTTGGGCTTTGTCCATATCGGCGCTTAGCATAAGCTTTGCTCGTAATTTACCATTCACTTGTACAACGATTTGCACCTCATCTTGTACTAGCGCTGTTTCATCAACCTTCGGCCAAGCCTCGTTAATAATGGCGGCCTCGTTGCCCAGTGCGTTCCATAAATAATGGCAAATATGCGGTGTGATTGGGCTGAGTGATTTAAGGGTTATATCAATAGACTCCCTACGTACAGCCATCGATTGCTCGTCAGTGGCTGTGAATTTAGCCAAGGCATTGCTAAGCTCCATTAGGGCAGCAATTGCCGTGTTGAAGGAGTGCCTACGTGACATATCGTCTGTAATCTTACTTAAGGTTTGATGGGTTTTTTGGCGTATATCTTTTTGCGCCTTGGTAAGTGTGTCAATGTTTAAGCTAGCAACAGTATGCGATTGAGCCTCTGAAATAAAATTTGAGACTAAGCGATATATTTTATTAACAAAACGATAAGAACCTTCTAGGCCTGAATCACTCCATTCTAGATCTTGTGTTGGTGGTGCGGCAAACAAAATAAACAGACGGACCGTATCAGCACCATATTTGGCAATCATTTCTTGAGGGTCAACTGTATTGCCTTTTGACTTGCTCATTTTGGCACCATCTTTAAGCACCATGCCTTGTGTGAGTAGGTTTTTAAAAGGCTCGTTATATTTTATTAAACCTTCGTCGCGCAATAGTTTGTTAAAGAATCGAGCATACAATAAGTGTAGAATTGCATGCTCAATGCCACCAATATACTGATCAACACCGCCGTTCGCTAGCCAATAGTCAGCGCGATCATCAAGCATAGCTGTTTCGTTGTCTTTGCTGGCATAACGGGCAAAGTACCAAGAAGATTCAAAAAAAGTATCAAACGTATCAGTTTCACGTTCAGCCTTGCCGCCACAGTTTGGGCAGTTAGTCTCGTAAAATTCTGGCATTTTTTTAATGGGTGATCCACCAGCATCGTCAAACTCAACATCCTCAGGTAGCTTAATAGGTAAGTCAGCTTCTGGTACAGCAACTGAGCCACAACTTGGACAATTGACAATTGGAATTGGGCAGCCCCAGTAACGTTGACGTGAAACACCCCAGTCACGCAAACGGAAGTTAGTCTTTTTCTCGCCCAAGTTATTGTTGGTTAATGTGCTTGCAATCGCTTCAAACGCTTTATTGAAATCCATTCCATCAAATTCACCTGAGTTAAACAGAATGCCTTTGGTGGTAGTTGCACTTTTATCGATACTCTCTTTTTCATTAACAACCTGTTTGATTTCAATGCCATATTTCTTAGCAAAATCGTAGTCACGTTCATCATGTGCAGGCACGCTCATGACTGCACCCGTACCATAGCCCATGAGTACAAAGTTGGCGATCCAGATTGGTATGGCTTCGCCGGTGATTGGGTGTGCGCATTTCAACCCTGAATCAATGCCTTTCTTTTCCATGGTCTCCATGGCGGCCTCTGTGGTTTCCATGGTCTTGCATTCTTCAATAAAGGCCTGCACATCGGTATTATTTTTTCCTGCTTCGAGCGCTAAAGTGTGTTCGGCAGCAACGGCTAAATAAGTAACACCCATGAGCGTGTCTGGGCGTGTGGTGTAGACTCTGAGTGCGTCGTTATCGTCTCGAGTGAAGTCAATTTCCAGGCCAACGGATTTTCCAATCCAGTTTTTTTGCATGGTTTTTACCGCTTCTGGCCAACCATCAAGCTCATCTAGCGAGCTGAGTAGCTCGTCTGCGTAATCCGTAATACGCATAAACCATTGCGAGATTTCTTTTTTCTCAATCAGTGCGTCTGAGCGCCAACCACGCCCGTCAATTACTTGCTCGTTGGCCAACACGGTTTGGTCAACCGGATCCCAATTGACAATGGCGTTTTTCTTATAAACCAAGCCTTTTTTAAATAATTTAACAAAAAGCCACTGCTCCCAGCGATAGTATTTTGGATGACAGGTGGCAATTTCACGCGACCAATCGTAACCAAAGCCTAGCTCAATCAACTGGTTTTTCATGTAGTTGATGTTTTCATAGGTCCATTTAGCGGGGGCAACTTTATTTTTTAAGGCGGCGTTTTCTGCCGGCAGGCCAAACGCATCCCAGCCAATCGGTTGCATAACGTTTTTTCCCTGCATTTTCTGATAACGAGAAATAACATCGCCAATACTGTAATTGCGTACATGGCCCATGTGTAGGCGTCCCGAAGGGTAGGGAAACATCGATAGGCAATAAAATTTTTCTTTGTCATTGTCTTCAACAACTTCAAAAGATTGATTGTCTAGCCAATATTGTTGCGCTTGCTGCTCAATGGCTTGAGCATTGTATTCTGAATTCATAAGAGTTTTATTTATTTATCTGTATCGATGTCACACTGTGATATTGCTGAATTAAGCGTTAAGGTGCCAACCAGTTCGTCAATGCTGTTTAGTTTGTTGTCAATTAGGTATTGACTAATGCCATCATTAATTTTATTGCACACCAGTGGGTCGTAAAACAGTGAAGTGCCAATACCAACTGTTGCACTACCAGCAATGATAAATTCTAGTGCGTCATTAACCGTGGTGATACCACCTTGACCAATAATGGGCACATTGTGGTGTTTACTCACTTGATAGACCTGGTGTACTTTTAATAATGCAATCGGCTTAATAGCCGGACCTGACAAGCCGCCTTGGTTGTTGCCAATAATAGGCTTGCGAGACTGGGTGTCAATGGCCATGCCCATTAGTGTGTTGATAACGGCGAGACCATCAGTGCCCGCATCAATACAGCGTTGCGCGCTATGGGCAATGTCAGTTTGATTGGGTGAGAGCTTGGTAATTAGTGGTTTGGTGGTATTTTTACGGCAAAGTTCAACCACGCGGTAGGACATGTCAGGATCATTGCCAAAAGCAACACCACCCTCTTTAACATTCGGACACGAGATATTGATTTCAATAGCATCAATATCAGTGTCATCAAAACGTTTGGCGATTTCCCCATATTCTTCAACCGAAGAGCCAGAAATATTGATAATAAACCGAGTTTCAGTTTTGTCTAGATTTGGCATAATGTCGTTAATCACCACATCGGTGCCCGGATTTTGCAAACCAATGGCGTTAATCATACCACTAGGGGTTTCTGTAACTCTATGTGGAATATTGCCAAGACGGGGCTCTAAGGTGGTTCCTTTGAGACAAATGGCACCAACATCAGCGTTAGAAAAACCCTGGATACGGGTGTATTCTTCACCAAACCCAACACAACCAGAAAGTAAAACAATCGGCGAGTCTAGTGACATTCCACAGAATTTAGTTTTCAAGTTGTTATGCATGGGTAGTATTATACATTTTTGCTGTTAAAATTATTAACCATGAAGGGATTGTTTATTAGTGGTAGCGGGACCGATGTTGGTAAAACATTTATTGCCAGCCACCTTATTCGAGCGTTGAGCTCTAATCACTGTGTTGTGGCGAGAAAGCCCATCGAAAGTGATTGTATAAAGACCCCGCAAGGCTTAACACCAAAAGATGCGGTTTTGTTGAACGATGCTTGTACTAATTCCGAGCCCATTGAGGATGTTTGTAATTATCGATTTGAGGCTTGTGTAAGCGGTGAAAAAGCAAGTATAGACCAAGGTGTTGAAGTCACACTAGAAGACTTGGTTGCTGCATCGCACCCGGCTAATGCAGCCGATTTTGTTGTTGTTGAGGGTGCGGGTGGGTTGTATTCTCCAATTGCGGCGCACCTGCTTAATGTCGATTTGGCAGCCGCGCTTGGGTTGCCCGCGGTGATTGTGGTTAAAGATGAATTGGGTGCAATTAATCAGGCGTTGCTAAGCTTACGCGCAGCCAAGGCACACAATCTTAATGTAATAATGCTGGTTTTAAATCAAATGAGCGTGAACAATCTAGACAATGCGCAAGCGATTCAAGCTTACACAAGCACCAAGGTGGTAGTCTTTCATGAAGACAATCAAGACGAGTTTGCTAAAATAGCGCTTGCGTTAGTCGAGCAAAGTTAGGTTGGGTTTTTGCTCGTTGTTTTGATCTGCGATTTGAGCTTCTACTTCGAAGAACATGCCTTCGCCATTTTCACCTGCATAGATGGTTAATATGGCGCTAGTAGGCACAGTAATCGTTTGAGTTTTTCCATCAAAGCGCGCTTTAAATGAGACGGTTTCGTTGCTGATTACCAAGGCACTGGTTGCTTCGCTGGCAATGTTAAGCACAATCTTTCCTTGCTGAATATAAGGGTTAGGAACAACAACCCCCGCCTTTGAGCAGTCAACCAGGATGTGTGGCGTTAGCCCAGAATCCTCCATCCATTGATGATAGGCTCGAATCAAATAAGGCGCTACCGAGACTGTTGCCATAAGATTTAGGCGTTGTATTCTTTCTCGCAGTCAGTCAGGCTTTGTTTAAAGCTGTCTTTGCTAAACAGTCGTTTAGCGTAGTCGTGAATTGGTTTCGCTTTAGCGCCTAAGTCAATGTTGAGTTTTTTAAGACGCCATAATAATGGTGCCAAACAAGCGTCAACAATGGTCATGACATCACTCTTAAAATAAGGCTGGTAAGCAAACAAAGGAATAAGCTCGATCAAGTTGCTTGATAGAATCTTACGCGCTTCGTTGGCTTCTTTTTTACTGCCAGTTTGGATGGTATTAACCAACTCATACCAACAGCCAGTAGAGCGAGTAAATCTAAATATTAACAGGCGCTTTTCTGCTTTTTCGATAGGGTCAACAGGTAACAAAGGCGGAAACGGAAAGCGTTCATCTAAGTATTCAGTAATGACAGACAAGTCATACAGCACCATACCACGATCAAACAAAGTTGGCAAAGTTTGACAAGGGTTGAGCTCTAAAATCTCTTCAGGCATTTGATCAATTTTTAAGTTCACCACCTCTCTTTCAATGTTTTTTTCTGCCATGATGAAACGCACTGCATGTGATTCCATTTCCTCGGCAGAGGCGTAAAGTGTGGTTGAAGCTGGATTGGGTTTGGTTAGCATAGTCATTATCCTTAAAAAATAAAAAACAGCACTCCTTTAAAAGAGGTGCTGTTAAATGTGTTAACTAATTGTATCAGAAATTAATGATTGATTAGTCTTTAGCACGCCATTTGCCATATTTCACATCTTTCCAGTATTCTTTTTTCAATAAATAAGAAAGGATGAATAAAACAAATAAGAAGGCCAATACTTTGTAACCAAGGTCAACACGTACTAGCTTAGCAGGCTCACCAACATAATCTAAGAAGTTAGTGATATCTCTAACGTCTTGATCAAAATCTTCTGCTGATTTGTTTTGCTTAAGCTCCCACAAAACATCTGGCATAGAGGCGTTAACTAAGATTTTGTTGTTAACACCAAACGGGCGAGATTCATCCTTGTAAAAACTGCGTAAGTAAGTGTAAACCCAATCTACGCCTTTAGAGCGAGAGACTAACGACAAGTCTGGTGGTGTTGTGCCAAACCACTGTATCGCACCTTTGTCAGACATTGAAGAGGTAACTTTGTCACCAATTTTTTCACCATTAAACATTAGGTTTTTTTCAACATCAGCATCAGAAATGCCTAAATCTTTACCAATACGGTTATAACGCATGAATGCGATTGAGTGGCAACCAGAACAATAATTCATAAACAGCTTGGCACCATTTTGAAGTGATTTTTGGTCGTTTATATCTGTATTGGCGTGGTCTAGTGCACCACCACCAGCAGCTATTACGCTAAATGAGAGTGTTAAGCCAGCTAAAACAGAGGTTGTTGTTTTTAATAATTTTTTCATTTTATTTCTCCGTTACTCGTGCAGGCACTTCTTTGGTCTTGCCAATTGAGGTAAACCATGGCATCAAGATAAAGAAGCCGAAGTAAGCTGCTGTAAAGATTCTAGCCAATAGCGCGTTAAGCTCTGTTACTGGCTGCATACCTAACCAGCCAAGCACAATAAAGCTTACTACAAAGATGCCTAAGGCTACTTTATAAGGCCACGAGCGGTAGCGGATTGACTTCACTTTTGAGCGATCTAACCACGGCAGTGCTAATAAAATTAACAAGGCTGCGAACATGCCAACCACGCCTGGGAACTGCGACCCAAACATTGGTGGAATCGCTCTTAACACTGAGTAAAACGGCGTTAAGTACCAAAGCGGTGCAATATGGTCAGGGGTTTTAAGTGGGTTAGCTTCAATAAAGTTTGCATGCTCTAAGAAGTAGCCGTTCATTGCTGGCGCAAAGAACACCACTGCCGAGAAAAGCATTAAGAATACCACCACACCAACAATGTCTTTCACACTGTAGTATGGGTGGAACGGAATGCCATCTTTAGGAATGCCGTCTTTGTCTTTATTTTTCTTAATCTCAACGCCGTCTGGGTTATTTGAGCCTACGGTGTGTAGGGCAACAATATGCAAGAAGACTAACACGACTAAGATTAGTGGTAATGCAATAACATGCAATGAGAAGAAGCGGTTCAGTGCAGGATCACCTACAGCGTAATCACCCAGGATCCATGTTAATAGTTCAGGACCAATAAAGGGAACTGAGCCAAATAAAGAGATAATTACTTGCGCACCCCAGTAAGACATTTGACCCCATGGCAATACATAACCCATGAAGGCCTCTGCCATTAGTGCAATGTAAAGCACCATACCTAGAATCCAGATGAGTTCACGCGGCGCCTTATAAGAGCCGTATAACAAGCCACGATACATATGCAAGTAGATCACAATGAAGAATGCTGATGCACCTGTTGAGTGCAAGTAGCGAATCAACCAGCCCCAGTCTACATCACGCATGATGTATTCAACGGATGCAAACGCATTGGCTGCGTCTGGCTTAAAGTGCATGGTTAAGAAGATACCCGTAACGATTTGCATGACCAATACTAGCATTGCTAATGAGCCAAAGAAATACCAGAAGTTAAAGTTTCTAGGAGTGTAGTACTCGGCTAAGTGTTCATTCCAAACCTTGGTTAGTGGAAATCTTTGATCGATCCAGCTTTTATTGTTATCCATGGTTTTCTCCTAAGATGCTTTTGGGTCAACACCAATTCGAATCAACGAATCAGACACAAAATGATATGGTGGTATGATTAAGTTAGTTGGTGCTGGAGCGCCTGAATAAACACGGCCAGCCAGGTCAAACTTCGAGCCATGACATGGACAGTAGAAACCACCCTTCCATGCGTCGCCACCTAAATCTGCCGCGCCTAATTCTGGTCGGTAGGTTGGTGAACAGCCTAGGTGTGTACAAACACCAACAATAACCGCAACCTCTGCTTTAATTGAACGGTACGTGTTTTTAGCATAAATAGGCTGTTGATCTTCTTCGTTATTAGGGTCTGTTAACTCGGCGTCTAACGTTTTTAAGTTAGCAATAACAGAAGAGTCACGTTTGAAAATCCAAACCGGTTTTTTGCGCCAAAGCACGCGAACCAGCTGCCCTGATTCTAATTTGCTAATATCAACATCAACGGGTGCACCGGCTGCTTTTGCTCTTGCTGAAGGCATCCATGATGCTAAAAACGGCCATGCTACAAAGCCAACGCCGACGGCACCAACTACGCTTGTTGCGTTAGTTAGAAAACGTCTTTTCTTAAGGTCTATTTCTTGTCCTGACATAAGGTTACTGTCCTTTGTGTGTGAATATGTTTAAATAAAAACCCAATAATTATAATGTATATCAGCTTTATATAATAGTTAATTCTTCTAATATTCTGTCAAATCAACTTTGATGATGATTTTTTGGACACTTGATAAGGTGTCTAAATTTTTGAGAATATCCAGCAAAGCGTCCTGTTGTTTTTGGGCTCGAAAGGCCACCGCCTGATTGTGCGTAACAAACGTAGCTGTGTTGTCTTTTAGAGCGCACAAGGATAATGTTTTAAAGGCCTTAGGCAGTAGCGTTGACAGTTGGTCGTTCAGCTGATTAAACATTTTGGCCTGGGCAAATAAAACGCCCAACTTGCCTTTGGGTGTGTAGTTTGACAGATTGGTCGTGTTATTTTTTTCCGAAGACATGAGTTATTGTTTAAATATTAACTTTAAATTCATAAAATGAACCTTGTAAAGGGCTATCTGTATCATAACATCTGTGCGAAAATAGAGCCATTTTTAAAATTACGTTTTATTCACACCAATGAACATTATAAATAAAGTTGTTGCCAAGATTGTAGGCTCTCGCAATGACCGCTTAATAAAAAATCTTTCTAAAGCAGTTGATCAGATCAACGCACTAGAGACTGAACTGCAAGGGCTAAGTGATAAAGAACTTAGCGCTAAAACGCAATTTTTTAAACAACAGTTAGAGCAGCAAGTTACTTTAGATTCATTACTTCCGGCTGCTTTTGCGGTTATTCGAGAGGCTAGTGTTCGTGTGCTTGGACTTAGGCATCATGATGTACAAATGATTGGCGGCATGGTGCTCAATGAAGGTAATATTGCAGAAATGGGCACGGGTGAAGGTAAAACTTTAGTGGCTACTTTACCCGCTTATTTGAATGCGCTAGGTGGTGCAGGCGTTCATGTAGTCACAGTAAATGATTATTTGGCTGCTCGTGATGCGCAGTGGATGGGCAAAGTCTTTAATTTTTTAGATTTGAGCGTGGGCATTGTTACTTCTAGCATGCCACCAGAAGATAAACAAGTGGCTTACGCATGCGACGTTGTTTATGCAACTAACAACGAATTAGGCTTTGATTACTTAAGAGACAACATGGCCTTTACCACTGAGCAAAAAGTACAGCGCGAGCTTAATTTTGCGATTATTGATGAAGTTGACTCTATTCTGATTGATGAAGCCAGAACTCCGCTTATTATTTCTGGCCCTGCTGACGACTATTCAGCTGTTTATCAAGCAATTAATAAAATGATCCCTAGTTTCAACAAGCAGACGGAAAGCGGTGAAGGTAAAGAGATTGTGATTAAAGAAGCAGGCGATTACACGGTTGATGAAAAACACAAGCAAGTCTTTTTAACTGACGATGGTCACGCCAAAGCAGAAGAGATGTTGATCAATGCAGGTGCTTTGCCTGAAGGTGCAAGCCTGTACGATGCCAGCAATATCTTGTTGATGCAGCATATCAGCTCAGCATTGCGTGCCCATGTTTTATTCCAAAAAGACGTGGACTATATTGTCCAAGAGGATGAAGTTGTCATTGTTGATGAATTTACTGGCAGAACCATGCCAGGGCGTCGCTGGTCAGAAGGCCTACATCAAGCCATTGAAGCCAAAGAAAGCGTGAGCATTAAAAAAGAAAACCAAACACTCGCTTCGATTACTTTCCAGAATTATTTTAGACTTTATAACAAGCTTTCTGGCATGACCGGTACGGCCGACACTGAAGCGGTAGAGTTCCAAGATATTTATGCGCTTGAAACTGTGGTTGTTCCACCTAACCAGCCTTCGACCCGTAACGACATGTCCGATCAGATTTACCTAACATTAGAAGAAAAGCTTGAAGCAATTGCGTTGGATGTAGAAAGTTGTCAAAAGAGCGGGCAGCCTGTCTTAGTGGGCACCAGTAGTATTGAAAATTCTGAAGCCATCTCCGCCCTTTTAGAGCAAAGAAAAATTAACCATGAAGTGTTAAACGCTAAACAACACGAACGTGAGGCGCAAATTATTGCCAATGCGGGCAGCATTGGTGCGGTTACAATTGCTACCAACATGGCGGGTCGAGGCACAGATATTGTGTTGGGCGGTAAATTAGTCGAAGATGCTAACGATAAACAAAAAGCAGATTGGGCGGAGCAGCACGAGGCAGTTATTCAAGCTGGCGGATTACATATTGTCGGTACCGAGCGCAATGAGTCTCGTCGTGTAGATAATCAGTTGCGTGGTCGTTCGGGCCGTCAAGGCGATGTTGGTTCTACGCGTTTTTATCTTTCGCTTGAAGACAA
>DNJI01000058.1 GCA_003489145.1 Gammaproteobacteria bacterium
GGCAATGTAAATAATCGTGAAATAGAATCAAACAGCTTTTCTGCTGAACCGCCTTGGAAGTCACAACGACCACAACTTCTAATCAATAACGCATCACCGGTAAAAACTTTATCACCCACTATAAAAGACATACACCCATCGGTATGTCCTGGTGTCGACATAGCCGTAATGTCATATTGTCCGAATTGAAGGTTGTCACCATCTTTAATTAAAACATCAGCACAAGCCACCAGATTAGTTTCACCCAATACAATTTGAGCATTAACGAACTTTTGTTTGAGTGGACAAGAACTGGTAATGTGATCAGCATGTACGTGGGTTTCAATGATGTACTTAAGATCCAAACCCAATTCTTCAATCAGGCCAATATCACGTTGTTGTGTCTCAGCAACTGCATCAATGATAATGGCTTCTTTGGTGTCTGAGTCTGCTAATAAATAAGTATAAGTTGAGCTTTCTTTCTCAAACAAAGGCCGGAAAAATAAACTCATGGCAACACCTTTTTAAAAGGTTTAACAACAACACTTTCATACGCACCTGAGGCTAGGTACGGATCGGCGTCTGCCCAGGCTTGGGCGTCTACTAAAGAGTCAAACTCTGCAACCACAAGCGAGCCGGTAAAGCCAGCTTCACCGGGTTCATTATTATCGATTGCAGGGTGTGGTCCCGCTAAAATCAAACGACCTTCATTTTTTAAAATATTTAAACGTTCAATATGTGCAGGGCGTACAGCTATACGTTTTTCTAATGAGTTCTCAATATCTTGAGAAATAACAGCGTACAACATTTTCAACTCCTAAAGATCTAATACATCTTGCATTGAATACAACCCAGCAGATTGACCTTCTAGCCAACCAGCTGCACGAACAGCACCATTAGCAAAGGTTAGTCGTGATGAAGCCTTATGAGTAATCTCAACACGCTCACCTTCCATAAAGAAACTAACGGTATGTTCGCCCACCACATCGCCACCACGAATGGTAGAAAAACCAATGGTATTTCGATCACGTGGCTCTTCAATGCCTTCACGACCATACACTGCGCATTCAGATAAATCTCTACCTAGAGCATTAGCCACTACTTCACCCATTTTCAGCGCTGTGCCTGAAGGTGCATCTACTTTATGACGATGGTGTGCTTCTACAATTTCAATATCAGCTTCTTCACCAATAACGCGCGCCGCCATATCTAACAACTTAAGTGATAAATTTACGCCAATACTCATATTCGGCGCAAAAACAATTGCCATATTTTTTGCAGCATTATTAATTTCTTGTAGTTGATCATCGCTAAAGCCCGTAGTGCCAATCACCATTGCTTTGCCTGAATTTTGACAAATAGCCAAGTATTCTAACGTTGCTTCTGGACGCGTAAAATCAATCAGCACATCGAACTGATCTAATGCGGCGATTAAATCGTCGCCTTTGTCTAATGTAGCGCCCAAACTAACTTTATCGTTTTGGCTGATCGCCTCAATAATGGTTTGACCCATGCGCCCTGAAGCACCTACAACTGCAATTCTAATCATTTTTTATTTTATGTAATTAAATATTTATATCAATTATTTCTAACTCTTAAATATACCGGATACTTGTATTTTCCTTTCTTGGTAAAGCCGTAATATTTAAACGTAATTTTACTACCAATAGCAGGTGGGCTATTCCTGTCTTTATCTTTAAAGCCAGAGCCGATTTTCAGCTGTTTTCCATCCTCAGTTTGACAAAGTACAGAGCCCATTTTTCCAAGATATTTTCCTTTACCCGGCAGTATTTTCAATACCCTGCATTCAGTATCAAAATACTTCTTAACCTTTAGTGCAGACGACAGCCTGCCAGTCTCATAAAAGGTGTCAGGGTTACGAACCACAATACCTTCACCTTCGCCTTTAACTACTTGTTGTAAAAAATCTTGCAAATGCTGTTTGCTTTTAACTGTTGTTTGTTTGAGAATTTGAAGATGAGGGGTAGGGTTTTTATCTAAATAAGTCTTTAGAGTAGATAACCTTTCAAGTAGTCCGCCAGTTTGATTTGGCACTTCAAAAACATGATGAGTTATGTCTTTCCAGCGCTCTTTAGATTTTGTACTACGGACAATTGAACTAATATTTTCAAAATCACCACGTTTGGTCCAAAGTTCACCATCAATAGCAAATGGCGGGTAGTTTTGGATAAACCATTTAGGTGGGTTCAGCTTCTTTCCGCCACGAGTGAGCAACTCTTGACCATTCCAAAATCCACGTATGCCATCTAGTTTTTCACTCATCACCCAACCAACAACATCTTTAGAGTTATCATAAGTTTTAAGTAAAAATAAATCTGGCTTGCCAGCAAAGCTGCCAAAAGACGCTAATAACAGAGTAGTTAATAGAATAAATCTATTAACTACTCTGTTGTTTATTATGATAATTGATCCTCTAAGAAGCCGTTTTGTTTTGTAATATTGTCAATATCTTGCAACGCTTTTAACATTTCAGCCATCTTATGAATTGGGATCATATTTGGGCCGTCACTCAGTGCAACTTCTGGGTTTGGATGTGTTTCCATAAAGAAGCCTGATACACCCACAGCGGCGGCAGCACGTGCAAGCACAGGTACCATTTCTCTTTGACCACCTGAAGTAAGACCATTACCACCTGGTTGTTGTACGGAATGCGTAGCATCAAATACAATCGGCTGCCCTGTTGAGCGCATGGTCGACAAACCACGCATATCAGATACCAACGTGTTGTAGCCAAAAGAGGTGCCGCGATCACAAATGGTAATCGCTTTATTGCCGGTCTCGAAAGCTTTATCCACTACATTTTGCATATCCCAAGGCGCTTGGAATTGCCCCTTCTTAATATTCACTGGAATACCTTGCTTACACACATTTTGAATAAAGTTGGTTTGACGTACCAAAAAAGCCGGTGTTTGCATCATATCAACCACATCTGCCACTTCGTCTAACGGTGTATCTTCGTGTACGTCAGTCAGCACCGGCACGCCTACTTCGTCTTTTACTTTTTGTAAAATACGCAGCCCTTCTTCAATACCTAAACCTCTAAAGCTACCTGTGCTTGAGCGATTGGCTTTATCGTATGAAGATTTATAAATAAAATTAATGCCTAAATCCTCAGTGACTTTTTTGAGATAAGTAGCTGTCTCCATCGCCAAAGCTTCAGACTCGATTACGCAAGGGCCTGAGATAAGAAAAAACGGCTGGTCAACGCCAATTTCAAAATCTAATAATTTCATAGTGTATTCCTATTTCAAAATGTTATAAGTTTAATTATAAGTTATACAATTCCTTTAAAATACTTAATCATGACAAACACACCCGATATTCTAAAAAAAATTATCGCCCGTAAAGAGCAAGAAGTAATTGAATGTAAAAAGATCATCTCTTTCGACAATATGATGAAAAAAGCTTACGATGATCGCGAAACACTTGATTTTTACCAAGCCTTAAGAGATAAGGTAGATCTCAAACAAAATGCCATTATTGCAGAAATCAAAAAAGCTTCGCCTTCAAAGGGCATCTTACGTGAAAATTTTAATCCAGTTGAAATCGCCAAAAGTTATGAAGCACATGGTGCTGCCTGTTTATCAGTACTGACTGATAAAGATTTTTTCCAAGGTGATGACCAATATTTAATCGATGTTAGAGAAGCCGTTTCTTTGCCAATACTACGCAAAGAATTTATCATTGACCCATACCAAGTATTAGAAGCGCGCGTCATGGGTGCTGACTGCATTCTGCTCATCGCTGCTTGTCTTAGTGATGGAGAAATGGAGATACTAGCACAACATGCAATGCAACTTAACATGGATATCTTGGTTGAGGTGCACAATGCAGAAGAGCTTAAACGCGCACTGAAGCTACCGCTTATTATGATTGGCATCAATAATCGTAATCTACGTACCTTTGATGTTTCATTACAGACCACGGTTGATTTACTCAGTGAAATTAAAGA
>DNJI01000025.1 GCA_003489145.1 Gammaproteobacteria bacterium
AAGCATTGGGAGTAATGTTTTATAAAACACTTTAGCAATAATAATGGTGGTTACTTGCGCATCTAAACACTGTTTTAAAACTTCGTCACTGGTATACAGTGGATTAATCAGTGTGGCCGTTCTATCAGCATACCAAACACCAAACAAACTTACTGGAAACGCCAACAGATTAGGTACCATAATAGCAACTGTACCTTTGCCGATATTTGCTGATAAATAATTTGCCAAACAAATGCTATTGTCATAAAGCTGATTGTAATTGATCACATTATCTAGACCAACCAATGCTTGATTATTAGGCTTATCCTTAAAAGCACGATCTAGTAACTGTGTTAAATGCTGCAGGTTATTTGTCATAATTAATCACCCTTATGGCTCTCAACCAACTGAGCGGCAAAATTATTAAGTGCTACTTGATTGTAAACAATGGCTTGTCTACCTAGTTGATATAGATATTTTAGATATTCATCTTTACTATTGTCCAAACTGGTTGAGTGAGATTTATCGATAAACGGATTGATTCTTAAATAGTTTGGGTTTGAGTTATATACTGCTTCTAGTTGATAGTTGCTAGCATCAGACAATGCAGTTGTCACTAAATTACTACCCGTATCACGCCACTCCATTGCGCCCCAGTGACTCACTTTATCACATTCAAGATATGTATCTTGTCGGCCACCACCTAATGAAAACATCATGGTGTTTTTAGAGTACAAATTTTTGTTTAAATATCTAAATTCCGCATAGGCGGACAAAGATGGATTGACTGCAAATATTCCGCCGTCGATGAAACAGTGTTTTTCTTGACCATTCACTGATGTGATATTAGCCGGAGGGAAATAAGCAATGGCTGCTGTTGCCGAACGCATGACATCCTTTAAGTAAAAGTTATGCCGATCACTAACGATAGCTTTATGTTGGCGAAAGAAGTAATTTTTACCACGTGTTAAATCATATACCGGAATAAGGCAAGGCTTTAATAACTCCTTAAGTTCTCGATTTTCAAAATATTTATTGTAAACAAATTGGGCGCCTTCATCTTCGTACTTTACATCTAATAACCCTGAAACAGATTTAATACCTTGGAGTAAGGATGATTGAAAGATAATTTTTGCATTTTTTAAATACAACTCAACAATATCCTCCGCACTATATTTAGGCCGTCCATCTTCTCCTGGCAATAACAATCCCGCAATAATAAGCCCACCAGTAGAATTACCAGCAAATAAATCAAAATAATCAGCAATTCTAGCATCTGAATTACCACTAAGTTGTTGTAGTTTTTTTTCTAAGTAGGCCAATATTACTGCAGGTACAATGCCTCTAACACCACCGCCATCGATGGATAATATGCGTGTATGAATTGTATGTTTTTTATTCATAAGTTCTCAAAAATACCTGTGGCCCCCATGCCACTACCAACACACATGGTGACCATGCCATAACGGGTATTGGTTCTTTTTAAGTGATGAAGCAAGGTAGCAGTTCTAATGCTACCGGTTGCCCCTAGTGGATGCCCTAGTGCAATTGCACCCCCTAGAGGGTTGACAATCTCTGGGTCAAGGTTTAGCTCTTGAATGACGGCCAAGCTTTGCGCTGCAAAGGCCTCATTGAGCTCAATATGGCCAATATCGCGCTGTTTAAGTCCGCATTGCGTCAATACCTTTGGAATGGATAAA
The DNA here is from genome assembly GCA_003489145.1 of Gammaproteobacteria bacterium. Lineage (GTDB taxonomy): Bacteria > Pseudomonadota > Gammaproteobacteria > PS1 > Pseudothioglobaceae > Thioglobus_C. The sequence continues at coordinate 1,680 of DNJI01000025.1, forward strand.
ACAGGGCCAATACCCATAATTTTAGGGTCGACACCACTCACAGCAAAACCTACGAATCGTGCCATCGGCGTTAAATCAAAAAGTTTAAGCGCTTTTTCACTGCAAAGTAGCGTAGCGCCAGCGCCATCACTCATTTGTGAACTGTTGCCAGCAGTAACTGACCCATTAATATGGAACGCCGCTTTTAATTTAGCCAGCTGGTCAATTGAAGTATCAAATCGAATCCCCTCGTCTGCAGATACAGTGACAGATTGTTGTGTTCTTTCTTGTGAATCTAAATCATAAGATTGAGTAATGACTTCATATGGTTTGATCTCATCTTTAAAATAACCTTGATTCACGGCATTAATGGCTTTTTGATGAGACTCAAAAGCGAATTGATCTTGAGAGTCTCGATTAATGTTATATTTATTCACCACTTGTTCAGCAGTAGTGCCCATACCATAGGCAATACCTATATTGTCTTCATCGAAGGTCTTTATGTTAAAAGCAGGGTGGTGTCCCATCATTGGAATCATGCTCATTGACTCAACACCACCCGCAACCATCAACTCAGCCTCACCCAAACGAATGCGATCGGCTGCATAAGCAATAGATTGCAATCCTGAGGCGCAAAATCGATTAACCGTCACACCAGAAACTGATTGAGGGTAGTTGGCTAATAAAGCAGCGATTCTAGCAATATTAAGCCCTTGCTCAGCTTCAGGCATGGCACAACCGATAACCACATCATCAATCACCTTAGGGTCAATATTAGGATTATTTTTCAAAAGTTCTTTTAAAACAAAGCTCAATAAATCATCAGGGCGCACTTGTTTAAACACACCGCCAGCTTTTCCGACTGGAGATCTAATGCTGCTAACAATGTAGACTGCTTGTGGCATATTAGTTCCTTAATGGTTTGTGTTTAATTAACATATGTTCAATTCGTTCTTGCGTTTTATCTTGTTTCAACAATTCAATAAAATGGGTTTTTTCTAAATCTAATAAGTATTGGCTATTTACCTCAGTGTTGGCATCAACTTCACCGCCACACAGTACATCGGCAATTTTCATGGCAATTAATTCATCGTGCTGGGATATAAATTCACCAATCCTCATGTTGGTGAGTTGTGCCAATATATTTGCTTTAGCGCTAGCACCACCTACCCTAAAAGCTTGGTTGACATCTTCTGGTCGATAATGTTCATTAATCATCAATTTAGCCTGTTGTTTGGCGACATGAAGCAATTCCAACCGTTGTGAGATAATCACATCATTGTCATCTAAATACCCCATTTCAACGGCTAATTTAGCACTTTCAGAGACTTTAGCCAAACCTATTTGTTCAAAATATTGTGCCAATGTTGTGAATAAATCTTTATGTTTGGCGGCACGTCGTGCCATTTCCTTGCAACCACCACCTGCTGGCAGCAAGCCAACTCCCATTTCCACTAAGCCAATATAACTTTCAGTATGACTCACTCGACGATTACAATGCATTACTAATTCGCAACCACCGCCAAGCGCCAAGCCTTCGACAGCAGCAATGGTTGGAATTTTGCTATATTTAAGCGACATTAATACTCTTTGAAGTAATTCAATTACCTCGTTAATTGGCTTTAAGTTATCAATATTTGGTAAATTTGGCTTGAGTAATTGCCAGGCTTTTTTCTTAAAACTGGTGAATAAATTTTGATGATCAATCATGCCTAATTTTGCACCAGCAACAATTTCATATAGATTGGCACCGGCACAAAATGGAGCGCTATCTTGCCATAGAATCATAGCCCTAAAATCTTGTTCAGCAATTTCAATCGCTTGTTTAAGTGAGTCAATGACTTCAAGATTCAGTGTATGTAGTTTGGTTTTTAAACTAAAAATAGCAATACCATCATTTTCATGGAAGAATTTTACTGAGTCATTTTCGAAGATAGTAACACCTTGCCCATGTTTGCTTTCACCCATTAGAGCAGGGCGATGGAGTTGACGATCATAAACTACATGCTTAGAGTAAGGAGTGTAGTCGTCTTCAGAAGGAGAGTAAGCGCCCTTATCGGTATAAAAATCTGTCACTCCATTAATCCAATTGGGTGTCGATACATTAGCATCATCTTGCAAGAATAGTGCTAATGATGCTTGCACACCATTAGCTTGCCATAATTCAAAAATCCCTACTTCCCAGCCAAAGCCCCAATGTAGTGCCCAATCAATATCTCTAGTCGATTGTGCAATGGTTTGTAAATGGTAAGCACTATAAAGACAAGTGTCTTTAATCACTGAATAAAGAAATTGTGACTGAGGATGTTGATTAGCTCTAAGTGCAGCAATCCAACGAGAAACATTAGTTTTTAAGATCGACTTAACCGAAGCTTCAATCTCATAATTAGCCTTATTGTAATTTTGACTTTCTGGCTGATAAACCCGAATTTCGCCATCTTCTTTCTTATAAATACCAGCTTTAGTTTTTTCACCCAGCGCACGTTGTTCGAATAAATACTCTAACCATTGAGGCGTTTTAAAATAAGCATGCCAAGGGTCATCACTAAGCACCTGATCAAACTGCTCAAAGACGTGTTTTAGAATATCCAACCCTACTAAATCTGCCGTTCTAAAAGTTGCACTTTTAGGTCGTTTTAACTTAGTTCCTGTTAAGGCATCAACCGTATCAAAATCAAGTCCAAGTCTATCAGCATGGTGAATACATGCAGCAATAGAAAAGACACCAATACGGTTAGCAATAAAACCAGGCTTGTCTTTAGCGTAGAGAATGTTTTTACCCAATTCTGAGGTAAAAAATCCTTCTAATCTATCTAATAAATCGGGCTTCGTCTTCTCAGTTGAAATCAGTTCAACCAATGACATATAACGTGGCGGATTAAAGAAATGTATGCCACAAAATTGCGATTGAAAATCTCCCAAATCTTCTCCAATTTGATTAACGCTTAAACTAGAAGTATTGGTTGCTAAAATAGCATCCGTAGATAAATAAGGTAATATTTTTGCAAATAAATCTTGCTTAGCATCCACATCTTCAATAATCGCTTCAATGACTAAATCACAATCAGATAATCGACTCAAATCATTTTCAAAAGAGGCCGCTGTAATCCAAGATTGTTGAGCGGGATGGGTGAGTGCTTTGGGTTTAAAGTTAATAATATTGTTCAAATTATCTTTAACATGGGCTTCGTAACCAAACAATAAAGTAGGAATATTGGCATTGGCAAACACAGCTGCAATCTGTGCACCCATCACACCACTACCTAAAATACCAACTTGATTAATGCTCATAATCATCCACCGCTAAAATTTTTCGACGTAGTTCAGTTAAACGCGATAATAATTGATGCTCATCAATACTAATTTGCTGCTTGTCTAATAGTGCATCAATGGCCTCATAACTATCAACATATCCAACTCTTTTATAAACCTTTTCTGCTTCTACTGCAAGTGTATAAGCCTGATCTAATATATCTAGGGTGCTATCTTTTGCATACAGCACATCACTTGTAAGTGTGTCTTTTAAATTAGGATTGTTAATTAATTGATTAACCACTTTATTTTGTAGTTTGACACTAGGGAGTGGCTGATTAACACCTCTAGGCAAGACAATCCACCTAAACACTAGTGAAAAATTCAATTGACCGCAAATATCACTAAGTAATACTTGTGATTCATGAACTTGCCTTTGCACACTCCAACGAATGAGATCGTTAAAGTCATTATCCAATACTTGGCGATATTTCAACAAAACAGAAATACTATACATCTTAATCAATAGATCAGAAAATAGGCCATTGACACTTTCTTGAAATTTAATTTTTGGACCAAATTTCATTAATACAATCTCAACTAAAAAAGCAAAACTCGCACTTAAAGTGGCAAGCTGTTGGTAGTTATTTTTTTCAAAACCTTT